>NZ_JAKFFD010000082.1:0-32003 GCF_036675385.1 Pseudarthrobacter sp.
CTCCTCGGCGAGCCGGCCTTCCATAAACGCGCGGGCGTACATGCCGGGGGAGGCGTGGCCCTGGAAGAAGACCTGGTCACCGCCGCCGGAGTGGTCCTTGCCGCGGAAGAAGTGGTTGAAGCCCACCTCATACAGGGTGGCGGCCCCGGCGTAGGTGGAGATGTGCCCACCCACCCCGATGTTCGGCCGCTGCGCCCGGTGCACCATAATCGCGGCGTTCCAGCGCATGTACGCCCGGTACCGGCGCTCGATCTCTTCGTCCCCCGGGAACGCCGTTTCCTGGTCCACCGGGATGGTGTTCACATAGTCCGTGGTGGTCACCATCGGCACGCCGACGCTCTGCGCGCCCGCCCTTTGGAGCAGGCTCCGCATGATGTATTGGGCACGCTCGGTGCCCTGTTCCTGAATCAGGGCATCCAGGGACTCCAGCCATTCGGCGGTCTCTTCCGGATCACGATCAGGCAGCTGGTTTGTCAACCCGCTGAGGATATGGGAGGTCTCTTCTCCTGCAGCCACGTCCAGCCTCTTTTCATCGTTGAATAGTTGGCTCAAGTTTTCATTCTGTGAGAAAACTTTATTGCATCTCGAGATTATCCAAGCGACAATCCGCGCGTCAAGGCGAGCGGACGGTCACATTTGGCTGCTAACGGAGCCACAAGCAACGCGGGGTCGGATACGGCCCCATAAGCCGCCTGGAATCGGCCCTATCTGACCCCGCGTTGCTTTCAGGCGGACGTGAGGAGCCTGCCCCAGCGCGGGTCCAGCAGCGGTGCCCCCGCCATCCTGAGGCAATGCCACAGCGTTACGGCCGGGCTATGAACTGTGGATCACGATCTTTGGGATCCCAATTTGGGATCAAGGAATTTGTTCCGTCATGGCCCACCCGGGCCAAATCACCGATTGTGACCGCCGTTGGCGTTCCGGCTGGCGGAGTGGTTGCGGCCAGCGGGGATCCTGCCGGCGGGGCCGGATGATGGGCGCGCGAAAGGGCCCGCGGCGACGCCGCGGACCCTTCCTGTCGCCTCAGTTTTCCGGCGGGGGCCGGCGGGCTCAGCTGCCCCGGTACGTGGAATACGCGAACGGGCTGAGCAGGAGCGGCACATGGTAGTGGGCTTCCGATTCCAGCACGCCAAACGTGAGGGTCACCTCCGGGAAGAACGTTTCGGTGCCGGTGGCGGCGAAGTACTTGCCCGTGTCGAACGCCAGGCGGTAGGTCCCCGAGGGCAGCCGCTCCGGTCCCAGCTCTTTGATGCGCCCGTCCGCGTCGGTGGTGCCCGCTGCGATCCGGACCCAGCGCTCGCCGTCGAGCGCCTGGAGGGTTACCGGGATCTCGGCCGCCGGTTTTCCGGAGCCGGTATCGAGTACGTGCGTGGTGACGTGGGAGGTGCTCATCTGCCCATCAGTCCTTCGAGTCGGAGCAGTGCGATTTCCCGCAACTGCTGGCCAATGATTGTTTGTTCCGCTTCGGGGGTGTGGGTGAGCCTGGTGTTGAGGGCGGCCAGGATCTCCTCGCGGCTGCGGCCGGCGGCGCGGATCAGGAACACCTGCCCGAACTTTTCCTCGTAGGTCCGGTTGCCTTCCGCCAAGGCCTTGGCGACGGCAGCGTCGGCCACGCCCAGTCCGGCCTGTTCCGACTGGGACAGCTTCGCTTCCGCGCTGTCGCCCTGCGCCCGCTCGCCGATCCGCGGATGGTGGGCGAGGGCCGCTTTGATCTCCGCCGGCGTGAAGGGGTTTGCTGCGCCGCGGCCCGCAGCAAGGAGCGCGTCGAGGCTGGAATAGGGCCGCGCGTCGGCGAGCTCGTCGATCCAGCGTTGGATGTCCAGGCAGGGGCGCAGGAAATCGGCAGCCTCCGGGCGGCCGGCCGTGTTGAACTGTTCAAGGTGCATAAAACAGATCCTCGTGTTTTGATGCTGGCATCCACGGTGTAGGGCTATGCGGATAAGCTATTCCGCATCATGGAACTGTTATTTCAGCATATGCAAAAGTCAACCGCACGCACCGGCGGGTGTCAACTGCCGGGACGCTGCCTGGGCCACGCCCAAACAGAAAGCGGACGACGGCGGGAGCTCCCGCCGTCGTCCGCTGACGGGCAAAGTCCGCTGACCCGCAAAGCGCGCAGCCGCACCGACGTGGATATGTCAGGGCTACAGCCGCGGGACGCACTCCCCGGTTCCCAGCAACGCCAGCCCTGCGCGGTCGCCATCGCCGAAGTCGAACTGACCGCTGTTTTCCGCATACATCAGCTGCGTGGGATCGTCCACGTGGTCCAGCCCCAGGACGTGCCCCAGCTCGTGCATGATGATGGCGCGGATGTGGGCAGGTCCCTCCGGCCAGGCCAGTGTTTCCGCGAGGCCCGGCGCATCGAGGGTCACCTGGCCGGCGACGTACACATAAGGCTCGCCGGGAATATGGGCGTAGGCGCTTCCACCGGTTCCTGCAACCTTCCCTGCCAGCTTGGGTGCTTCCGCCGGCGACGACCACGCAATGAGAATCGGCGCCCACTGCTTGCCGTAGCGCGCCGGCTGGTACGCTTCGCGGGCTTCGGATGGCGCCTCGGACGTGGTTCCGTCATACACGAACTGCAGTCCCGAGGCCGCGGAAACCGCGGACACGGCCTCCTGGATAAGTACGTCCGTTCCTGGCGGCGCGTTGTCCGGCCGGACCACGTAGTGCAGCGGACGGCAGGGGTCGTAGGCAACAAAGGCCTGGCCCGGATCCGGGGACTTCTGCAGGACATAGGCGGTGGATCCGCTCGTGGCCGGCGGCAGGCCGAGCGGGGCTGACGCGGCCTCAAACCCTGGTGGCGGCACTTTGGCGCCCGGCAAGTGGGGCATGGCTGCCGGCAGCACAAACCGTTCGAAGAGCGTCGGCGTGAAATAGAGACCCGCCACGAGGGCGATGCCCAGGACCGTGGCGGTGCGCGATCTCCACTTGCGCCCGCGGACTTTCCGGCCGTGGACGGTCCTCTTGGCCGAGATTGGCGAGATGGGGGCACCGCGCCACGGCTCGGGCGCTGGCGGCTTGCTCAGTGCCTCATCGATTGCCCACTGCGGAATGCGCCCGCTGGGCGAACGGCGGATGCGGGGAAACTCCCTGCCGCCAGAATCTGATTCCAACAGTTCCCCCTTGCGCTGCCGTGCCATCTCCTTTGATGGTCTGCCCAGCATAGTGGCGGTCCCGTTGATCCGGACGAACGGCGTCGCGAAGGAAGTAGCGGCTGCCTTCTCCGGTATCGTGGGTCCATGGTGCGGAACCTGGCCGACATCGGCGCTGAAGGTGTATTGCTCGCCGGGGCGGGCCGCGCCATCCTGCTGCAGATCGCGAACCCCGCGGTGGGCCATGGCGTCGCCGAGCACAGTGACTTTATGGCCCGTCCCCTGGACCGCTTCCGGGCTACGGTCACCTACGTCTACGCTGTCGTTTACGGAACAGAGGCCCAGGTCGCGGCCGTCCGCCGCAGCGTCAACCGGGCCCACTCCGCGGTCCGCCGCAAGCCCGACGCCGGCTCCCACGGGTACAGCGCGTTCGATGCCCAGGCGCAATTATGGGTGGTGGCAACCCTGTACGACACCGCCATCACCGTCTACGAGAAAATCTACGGCCCGCTGGACGACGAGACGGCAGACCTTATGTACCGCGACTACGCAAGAATCGGCACCGTCCTGCAACTTCCGGCGGACCTGTGGCCGGCCGACCGCGCAGCCTTCAGGACGTACTGGGACGCGTCCCTGCTGAGACTGGAGCTGGACGCCGTCACCGCCGGCGTCGGCCGCGACCTCCTGTACCCGCCGGCCGGGCCGCTCTGGCTGCGGATGAGCATGCCGCTGATCCGGTTCATCACCGCCGGGCTGCTGCCGGACCACTTGCGTGCCGGCTTCGGGCTGCCGTGGAGCGACCGCCACAGCCGCCTTTTCGAGCGCACCACCCGGTGGTCCGCCCTGGTGTATCCACGGCTGCCGCGGCCGGTCCGGCACTGCGTCAAGAACTACTGCCTCGGCAGGCTCCGCACCTCATAGGAAAGCGCCACATGGGCAAGACGGACGACGGCGGGAGGTCCCGCCGTCGTCCGCGTGCCCTGGTCTCAAATACGATTGACCGACGATCCTGATCGAAAGGTTTTTGGGCTGTCCATGAAGGTCACCACCACAACGCTCCAGATGCTCCAGCCGCCAGCCTGGACGGCGCGCCCGTTGCCCGATGAGGCGCGGTTGGACCGGGCTGACGGGGTCACTCCGGAGTATGCCCGTTTCCTCTATGGCCTGGTGGGCGGGCCGTGGCATTGGACGGATCGGCTCGAGTGGACACGGCAGCAGTGGGCCGAGGAGCTCGCCGTGCCGGGGATGGAATTCTGGGTCCTTTATGGTGAGGGCGTGCCGTGGGGCTATGTCCACCTTCAGCCCGTAGTCGCCGAGGATGGCACGCACGTCGAGGTCAGGTACTTCGGCCTTTCAGGGCAGGCGATCGGCCGGGGCCTCGGCGGCCGGCTGCTGGAACACGTCATCACGGCCGCATGGTCGTTGGCACAACGCTGCGACCTCCCGCCGGTGTCCCGCGTCTGGGTCCACACCTGCACCCTGGACGGTCCGGCGGCCCTGGCGAACTACCAGTCCCGCGGGTTTGTGCCGTGCGGGACTGAGGAAGAGGACATGGAAGTGGCGGAGGAGCCGCCCGGTTCCTGGATGGCCACCGGCGGTCGGTAATGGCCGCATAACTGAGGCGGGCGGATGTGCCCGAAGGCTGTGAGGGATTCTGCCGCGGCACGCATCCTAAAAATTTGGGCAAATGCCCTATTTTGAGGGTGTAACCGGGGGGAAAAATCTATTGAATTGTGATCTCGCGCACACCAATGTTGAGTGCACCGATCAGTTACATTTCACCTCAGCCGCCTCTCACGTTGGAGAAGAGCCATGCCCCAATCATCCGTTGCCCCGCCCGCAACAACGTCCGGTCCCAAAATAGACAAGATGCGCAAGATCGCAGTAGCCAGCGTTATCGGAACCACCGTTGAGTGGTACGACCTGTTCCTCTTTGCTACCGCTTCTGCCCTCGTTTTTAACAAGATCTTCTTCCCAAGCTTTGATGCACTGGTTGGAACCATGCTGGCCTTTGGCACCTTCGCTGCTGCCTATGTCGCCCGAATGGCCGGCGCCGCACTCTTCGGCCACTTCGGTGACCGGATGGGGCGCAAATCGATGCTCCTCACATCACTGCTGACGATGGGTGCCGCGACATTTGCCATCGGCCTCCTGCCGGACTATGCAACGATCGGCATCGCAGCACCGATCCTTCTGCTCGTCCTTCGAGTCATTCAGGGACTTGCCCTGGGCGGGGAGTGGGGCGGCGCAGTCCTGATGGTGGTGGAGCATTCTCCGAAGGACAAGCGCGGGTTCTACGGGTCCCTGGTCCAGGTCGGTGTCCCCGGCGGAACGCTGATCGCCAACCTCGTGTTCCTGATCATCGCCGGAATCATGCCCGAGGAAGCCTTGCTTGCATGGGGCTGGCGGATTCCTTTCCTCGCCAGTGTCATCCTGGTTGCTGTGGGTCTCTACATTCGGCTGACCCTCGAAGAGACTCCCTCATTCCAGGCCGTCAAGGACGCGGGAGCCAAAGCAAAAATGCCCCTGGCCGAACTGCTGCGCAAGTACTGGAAGCAGGTCCTTCTTGGCGCGCTGGCGACAATTTCCACCGGAACCGCCTTCAATATTCTGGTGGCGTTCGGGCTGACCTACGGCAAGACAAAGCTGGGTTTTTCCACCAATGACATGCTGATTGCAGTCCTGGCGGCGTGCGCAGTGGGTATCGTCATGCTCCCCGTTTTCGGAAAACTGTCGGACAAATTTGGCCGCAAGCCCATCATCGTCGGCGGAATCGTGGCCGAGATCGTCGTCTCATTCCCGCTCTTCTGGCTGATGGACACCCGTTCCCTCGCCGGTGTGGTCTTCGGATACATCCTGCTGATGACGGCATTTTGTGCGAACTACGGCCCGATCGCTACTTTCCTGGCCGAACTCTTCGGTTCGCGGGTCCGATACTCCGGCCTCTCCGTCGCCTACATGCTCGCCGGACTCCTGGGAAGCGCCATTACACCGGTCGCCACAACGGCGCTGCTGAACGCCACAGGCCAAGGTTCCTCCGTGGCATGGTTCATGATCGGCTCGGCTGCCGTTTCCCTCGTGGCACTGCTCCTGCTCACCGAAACGCTGCGTTCCAACATCGATGCAATCCACGAGGCCCCTGCCGAGGCTGCCGACCGCAACGAACTGGCTCGAGCATGATCAGGCGCATCGGCACAGCGGACCCCGTCAATGCCCTGACCAGTCAATCCCCGCGGGCCGTCGTGGCCAACGGCCTGGTATTTACCTCAGGACAGGTACCGCTGCCCACCGTCCCGGAAGATGGCAACCGGAATTTCGCCGACGACGTTCGCCTGGCGCTCTCAAACCTCTCCGCGACTCTCGAAGAGTCGGGGTCCAGCCTGAAACACGTACTGAAGATAACTACGTTCCTCACGGATCCACGGCTGGCCGAATACAACGAGATCTACGCGGACGTATTCGGCGATAACCTTCCTGCCAGAACCACCGTTATGGTGTCCGAAAGCAACTACAGCATCGAAATCCATTGCATAGCGGCGGTGGCGGACGTCCAAAAGCCACCGCATATTCGCCGCATCGCCAACGCACCCGGAATGGCTCCGGTACTGGGACCCTATTCCCAGGCCGTCGTTGCAAACGGAATGGTCTTCACGTCAGGCCAGATCCCGGCCCGAAGCAGTATGCAGGACCAGCCGGAGGACTTCGCCGGAAAAGTCCGCCAGACCCTGACCAACCTGGAAGCCATCCTCCTTGAGGCGGGCTCTGACCTTGCCCACGTCGCGAAGGTCACCACCTATTTGACGGACCCGGACCAGTTGGCCGAATACAACGGAGTGTACGCCGAGGCTTTCGGATCAACGTTGCCGGCCCGCACTTCATGCTGCGTTGGCATTTGGGACATAGCGCTGGAAATCGAATGCATTGCTTTCGTGGCGGACGGACCGCTCCAGGACCCACTTACGAACGGGCCGAAATTCGTCTCCGTTACCCAGGAAGCGGTGCAGGCATGCTGAATCGACTGGCTACATTTCCAGGTATGGCGGCCTCGGTGGGGCCTTTCTCCCAAGCAGTGGTTGCAGGGGGATTTGTCTTCACCACAGGCCAGATTCCACTTATCGCAGGGACGGACGGACGACCGGCGGACTTTGAAGGGAAAGTCCGCCAGGTTCTGACCAATCTACAGACCGTTCTTGAGGGGGCGGGCTCCAGCCTTGACCACGTGGTCAACGCGACCGTGTACGTATCCGACCAGACTCAGGACGAGGAGTACCGCCGTATCTATGCTGATGTGTTCGGTTCCCGCGCACCGGCACTCACGTCGATCTGCGTGGGGATTTGGGATTTCTCCTTCGAGATTCAGTGCATAGCTGTTGTCAAGGAGGGAAGCAGTTCATGAACGGCACAGTTCGTCTGACCCAGGCCCTGGGTGCGGAGCTGGTTAGCCGGCTTCAGTCCGTTAGCTTTCCCACCATCGGGCATTTCCTGGAGGAAGGTTTCCTCGACTCGGGCGTCCGGTCGATGCTCCGGAACGTTCACCTTGTTGGCCGGGCAGTGACTGTTCGCGTTGCCTCTGCGGATGCCTTCGCCACGAACCGGGCGTTGGCGCTTCTGGAACCTGGCGACGTTCTGGTCATCGAAACAGGGCATGACACCACTCATGCAACGGTGGGTGCTGTCACCGCGTGTGCAGCCCAGTGCGCCGGTGCCGCAGGGATCGTGGTGGATGGTGTGGTGACCGACATCGTGGAGCTCCGGAGCGCGGGGCTTCCGGTGTTCGCACGTGGAACCAGTGTCCTGACGGCTAAGCGCAAGCTCGATGCCAACAGTGCGGTGAATGTTCCTGTGCTGTGCGGCGGGGTGACGGTAAACCCCGGCGACGTAGTGATGGCCGACGACAATGGTGTCCTTGTTCTCTCTCCGGAGGATGCCGCCGCCATCGTCGATTTAGTCCTGTCAACGGACCGTGCCGAACCGGACATTCTGCGACGCCTGCGTTCGGGGGAGGCCATCGACACGGTTCTTCCCGGCGGCATGGAATAAGCTCCCCGGAACCGCCGAATGCAAAGTGCCCGACTGGTATTCCAGTCGGGCTCTTTGTTGTGATCTTCAGAGTTCGCTGGCGGCATTTCCGCGGCTCACGCTGACGTCGCCCAGGGCGACGAACGAGCCTAACTAGCGAATACGTGGGCGGATGCCGTTGAGCCGTTGTCTGCGACTTCTTCGCCGATCGGACAATACTGTGTAGCCATGACGAAAGAAGAGATAGCCCTCTGGGTTCAGGTCGCCGCAGTGCTCGCGGCCGTGGCGGCGGCGATTGTCGCACTCATTGTGTCGGCGCTGGATCGGCGGAACTCGCGCCGTATCGCCGGCGAAGACCGCCGCGCGGCGCTGAAGCAGGCACATCTGATGTTCGAGCTTGAAACTCTTCTGAGGCTGAAACAGAACCTAGGGCGCGGAGGCCACTCCGACAGCACGATCAGTAGCGATATGGGCGCCGAAGCTGCCGCGCTAGTCGGAGCGCTCGGACCTGGTCGTGTTCCGCGTAGCTGGAAATTCCTAGTTGACAGTAAGCCCGAGGAGATAGCCAAGTCAGTCGAGGATCCAGCCACGCCTGAGTGGCTGAAGAAGTCGATTGAGGCACACCTAGCCCTTTCGGCGGTTGCCGATGAGATAAGGCGAGAAAACGACCTGCTCGTGCCTCGTTCGGCGACCGCGTTACAGGGAAAGCCCTAGCCGCGTTTCCCGAGCGACGAAAGCCCCGCTATGCCTCTGGACGGCGGGGGAGCGGTGTGTCCAAGGCAATTGTCGGAGTAGGGCTGCAGCCTGACGAAGCTAGCCCGAGATGTCCGGCCCGAAATGTCAGCCCCGCGAAGCGGACTAGAGCCTTGCCAGCACGGGAGCCAGCCGGTGGATGCCCTCGGTGATGAGGTCCGGGCTGAGCGCGCTGAACGCCAGGCGCAGCTTCTGCGACGGCGCTGTGGTCGGTGAGAACGCGGCTCCCGGGAAGTACACCACGCCGGCGTCCACCGCCGTCGTGATGAGCGCCTGGGTATCCACAGACCCAGGCAGTGTGAGCCAGGTGAAGAAGCCGCCTTCGGGCCTGGTCCAGGTCACGCCGTCGGGCATGGTCTCCGAAAGCGCCGCTAGGGCGGCGTCGCTGCGGAGCCGATAGGCGGCACGTGAGACATTGAGCTGGCCCTGCCAGTCGTAGTCGCGGAGATAGGCAGAGGTGAGCATCTGGTTAAAGGCCGGCGGGCACAGGGTGCTGGACTCTCCGATAATGAGGAAGCGCTGCTTCAAGTGAGGCGGAACCAGCGCCCAGCCGAGCCTGAGGCCGGGAGCGAATATTTTGGAGAAGGAACTCAAATAGATGACGTCCAAGGGGTTGGCCGCCCGCATTGCAGGAAGCGCGTCTCCACGGTACCGGAGCAATCCATAAGGGTTGTCTTCAACCACGAGGATGTTCGCGTCCCGGCAGATGTCCACTACCTGCTGACGCCGTTCCAGGCTCAGGGTCACACCTGTTGGATTGTTGAAGTTGGGAATCGTGTAGAGGAACTTGATGCGCTTCCCCACTCGCCGCAGCGCATGGATGCGTTCCTGCAGGGCTTCCGGGATCAGTCCGTCAGAGTCCGTCAGAACAGGCTGGACGTCGACTTCGTACACGGAAAACGTGCCCAGGGCCCCCATATACGTGGCATCATCGGTCAGCACCGTATCGCCAGGATCGCAAAGAATCTTCGTCACGGTGTCAAGACCAAACTGGGATCCGATGGTCACGGAAACGTCGTCGGGGTCGGCGTCAGTGATGCCTTCGAGGGACATGATCGAGCAGATCTGCGACCGCAGTTCCTCGGTTCCCTGCCCGGCACCGTACTGCAGCGCCTGGGAACCCTGGCCGGCGATAATGGCAGCCGACGTCTCGCCAAGGGCAGCCAGAGGCAGGGAGCCGACGTCGGGGTTTCCACCTGCCAGTGAAATAATCCCTGGCCGGGCAGCGGCGGCAAAGATCTCCCGCACGGCCGTGGACGGGGTGCGTGCCGCCCGTCGGGCCCACAATTCCGTATGGTGCGAGCGGACGGACATGGCATCCTGATCCGCCACTATCATGGCGTGCGATTCCCTTCGGTGGAAACAGGCTCCAGGTCTCCGCTGCAGAGCCTGCTGGCCACCTCAGTCAGCATGGTCAGGCCTGCGACGATGTCCTCGTCCGTGGTGTATTCGTGCTCGTTGTGCGAGATGCCGTCCACGCTGGGCACAAACAGCATCACCGTGGGAACAATGTCCTTCATGTTGGTGGAGTCGTGCCCGGCCAGGGTCATCACAGTCTTGTTGGACAGACCAAGATCGGCGGCAACCTTGGCCGCGAGTTCCACGCCTTCGGGCTGATACGGGCTCACCGGCCAGGAATGCGAGTGGTTCCGCTCCACCGTGACGCTGGCCAGGGTCTCGATCTCCATGATCCGCTGATGCAGCAGGGCATCGGCCTCTGACAGAACGACCTCGTCCGCGCTGCGCAGATCCAGCAACAGGCTGACGCGGGACGGCACAACCACAGGGGAGTTCGGGTAGACGGTGAGTTGGCCCACCGAGGTATGCAGAACGCCGGGGAACTTGTCTGCCAGTTCGCGGGCTGCGACCACCATCATGGAGGCGCCCAGGAGGGCATCCTTGCGGTCCGCGATGACGGTGGAGCCGGTGTGCGCCTGCTCGCCGTGCACCACGAACTCGTACTTGTTGGCCGCCCAGTTGGAGTGCACCAGCCCGATGGTGACTCCTTCCCGCTCCATGCTGCGGCCCTGCTCGATGTGGATTTCGGCGCAGAACGCCGCCTCGGGGCCTTCATAGTCCCCGCGGCAGCCGATGGCATCGAGGGCGTCACGGACGCTCACTCCGCCGGCATCCGTGATGGCCATGGCTGTTTCCAGGTCAAGCTTGCCGGTGTAGACGGAAGAGCCCATCATGGACGGCTTGAAGCGGGACCCTTCTTCGTTGAACCAGTTGACCACCGCGATGTTGAACCGTGGCTGGCTGTCCGGCCCGGCGGAGACCCATTTCTCCACCAGCCGGAACGCCGCGTGCGCCGCGGCGAGGACACCGTACGCGCCGTCGTAACGCCCCGCCGTCGGCTGTGAATCCATGTGCGAACCCAGCACCACGTATGGTGCGCCGGGCACTGCCTCGTAGAGGCCCCACTGGTTTCCGGCGCGGTCAAACCTTACGGTGAAACCGCGGCTTTCGAGGAGACCCGCAAGCCAGCGGCGCTGCTCGCCGTCCGGCACGCTGGCCGCCTGCCGGTCCACGCCCCCGTTCGCCGTTGATCCAAACTGGCTCATGATTTGGAAGTCCCGGATGAACGCCGCGTCCTGGGTGCTGAAAGCTGTTGTGGTGGTCAAGGTATTTCCCCTATGAACGGTCTGATGGGATGTGCTGCAGAACCTTTGGCCTGCCGTGGGTCAGTTCCAGGCCAGGTGTTAGGTGGGTGAACTTGCCGGCGACGGAAGTGGCGAGCACTTGGAGTCCGGAGATATCGTCGACGGCGAGCGGAGAGCCGGACAGGACAGCGAAGTCTGCCAGTTTGCCGGGTGTCAGTGCGCCCTTGATGTGGGACGTGCCAGTGGCCGCGGCGGCTCCGGTGGTGTAGGCGGCGAGGGCTTGAAGCGGTGTGAGCCGCTCATCCGGGTTCCCGAAAACGTTCCCGGTTGAGGTGCGCCTGTCGACGAACGCCTGCATCCCGCGGAGTACGTTGCCGTCAGCCACCGGACGGTCCGAGCTGCCGGCCACGGTCACGCCGGCGTCCAGAAAGGATGCCGCCCGGTAGGCCCAGTCCAGCCGTTCCCCACCCAGCGAGGCAGTCATACCGTCGCCGCCGTCCGCGAAGAAGCTGGCCTGCGGGGTGACGGCGATTCCAGCCTCCGCGATCCGGACCACCTGTTCAGGCCTGGTGATGGACGCGTGCTCGATCCGGTTGGGAACGGTCCGTGGCCCGTACTTTTCCGCGCACTCCGTGATGATGTCAATCGCCAGGTCGACAGCCCGGTCCCCGATGGCATGGGCGGCTATTGACCAGCCCGCCGCGTAGGCGGTCTCGATCCGGTTCCGTAGCGCTTCGGGATCGGCCTGGAAATAGCCGGTGTTGCTGCTGTTGTCCGTGTGTCCGTGGCTGCAGTAGGCCTCGCTGACCGCCGCCGTTTCGCCCAACAGTGAGCCGTCCAGGAAAACCTTGGCCGGCCCAAGGGACAGGAATTCATTTCCAAAGCCGCTGTACATGCCCAAATCAAGGCCCGAGGCTCCAGCCGAATCCGCGCCGTGCCCATCCAATGGGTGGAGCGCATCCAGGACTGGCATGAGCTGTGCGCGTGCGTGGAGCCGGCCGTTGGCCATGGCCCGCTGGTAGGCGGCGAGTTCCACGGGGCTGTGTCCGATCCAACCGCCGCCGATTCCGGCTTCGGTGAAGCTGGTGATTCCTTCCGACGCGTAGTACCGGGTCCCACGATCCAGGGCGGCTTCGATGCCGTCCAAGGTATACGGCAGGATCAGCTGCTGGATCAGCTGCTGCGCCGTCTCCTGAACCAGCCCCGTGGGCCGGCCGGCGGCGTCGCGGACTATCACCCCGCCGTCGGGGTCGGGAAACGACGGCGACTCGGCACCTGCCAGCCGCAGCGCCGCGGTGTTGACCACAGCCATGTGCCCCGAATTGTGACGGATAAACAACGGCCGGTTCCCGGTGATCCGATCCAGTACGGCAATGTCCGGAAACTTGCCGCCATGCTGTGTCTGGCTGAAGCCGGTGGCCATAAGCCATCCGGTCTGCTGATCCGTGGTCTTCTCCTCGCCGGTGGCCCCAACCGTGGCCATGTCCGCCTCCAGCAGGGCATACAGCTGGTCCAGGCCGCGGGCGGCTGCAACGTCCACTTCTGCCAGGCCCAGGCCGAACCAGGTGGTGTGGCAGTGGGCGTCGATGAAGCCGGGAGTCACCGTAGCGCCGTGGAGGTCCAGGACCTCGACGGCGTCCAGCCCGTACACGTCTTCGTCCAGGCCCACCACGCGGCCCTGCCAGATGCCCAACGAGGTGGCGTGCGGGCGCCGCTCGTCCATGGTGATGATGTCCGCATTACGCAGCAGCAGATCGAGTTTCATGGTTTACCTAGAGTGGGTTTAGCGGTGGGAGGTGGTGACGGATTTGATGCGGGTGTAATCCTCCAGGCCGAAGACGGAAAGGTCCTTGCCTGTGCCGGAGTGCTTGAAGCCGCCGTGCGGGGCCTCGGCCGGAATCACCTGGTGGCAGTTGATCCAAACGGCGCCAAAGTCCAGTTCATTGGAGACCCGGGTGACCACTCCGTGGTTGTTGGACCAGACGCTGGACGCCAGGGCGTACTGGGTGCCGTTGGCCAGTTCCAGGGCTTCTTCCTCTGTGGCGAACGGCTGGACAGTGAGCACAGGACCGAAGATCTCGTCGCACACCACCTCGTCGCTTTGGAACACGCCGTCGATTACCGTCGGTTCGAAGTGGTAGCCGGTGCCGGTGCGCTTGCCACCGGCGAGGACCTTCGCGTTGGCTGGCAGCCGGGACATAAAACCCTCCACCTGGTCCAGCTGGGCGGCGCTGTTAAGCGGTCCGAGGTCGGCACTGTCACCGCCCACCTGAAGCGCGGAAGCGGCTTCGGCGAGGGCGGCCGCGAATTCGGTGTGGATGGTTTCGTGCACCAGGACGCGGGTCACTGCGGTGCAGTCCTGCCCGGCGTTGAAGAACGCACTGAGCGCGATCTCCTTGGCGGTCAGGTGGATGTCGACGTCGGCGAAAACGATCGCCGGTGCTTTGCCACCGAGTTCCAGGTGGACGTCCTTAAGCGTCTTCGAGGCTGCGGACATGACCTGCGCCCCGGCACGGGTGGAGCCGGTGATGGAGACCATTTCCGGGATCTCGTGGTCCACCATGGCGGCGCCGGTTCCGCGCCCGCCGCAGAGGATGTTCACCACCCCTGCAGGGTAGGCCTCCTGTGCCAGCTCACCCAGGATCAGTGTGGACCAGGGCGTTGTATCGGCCGGCTTGAGCACCAGCGTGTTACCGGCGGCCAGGGCTGGCCCAATCTTCCAGATGGCCATCATGAACGGGTAGTTCCAGGGAGTAATCTGGGCGACCACGCCGAGAGGTTCCCGGCGGACCGTCGAGGAGAATCCCCTGACGTATTCGGTCTGTGCCGTTCCGGAGACCACCCGGCACGCACCGGCGAAGAAGCGGAGCTGGTCCGCGCCCCGCAGGATTTCGATCTCCCTGGTGATCTGCCGGGGCTTTCCGGTGCAGGCCACTTCCGCCTCCAGCAGCCGGTCCGCGTTGGCCTCGATCAGGTCAGCGAGCTTGAGCATCATGGCCTGGCGTTCCGCCGGGGTGGTCCGCTTGTAGCTCTTGAACGCCGTGTGCGCGGCCTGGAAGGCGCGGTCCACGGTTGCTGAGTCGCTGTCCGGTGCGGTGCCGAGCTGGACTCCGGTGGCCGGATCGAAAAACGGCAAGGAAGCCGCAGCCGGAACGGACTGGCCGTTGATGATGTTGTTCAGGGTGATCATGGAATGCTCCGGTCAGTTGCTGGCGGTCTGGGGCGAGCGGGTGGCAGGGTCCTGCGGCAGGTGCAAGACCGCGGGAAGCCCCGACTCGGCTGCCCGTCGGAACGCGGCAGCGAAGTCCTCGGCCTTCTCAATGCGCTCGCCGTATCCGCCGTAGGAGCGGGCCAGCGCGACGAAGTCCGGGTTGGTCATGTGCGTGCCGGAGGGGCGGCCCGGATAGTGGGCTTCCTGGTGCTCCCGGATGGTGGCAAAAATGCCGTTGTCCACCACCAGCACGATGAACCGGGCGCCGTGGCCCATGGCCGTGGCGATCTCCTGCCCGTTCATCATGAAGCAGCCGTCTCCGGCCACGGAGATGACCTGGCGGCCCGGGTAGGCCAGGGACGCCGCCACCGCTGCAGGGATGCCCATGCCCATGGCGCCGTTGCGGGGCGCGGCCAGTGAGTTCGCGGCGTTGTGTTTGAGGTAGCGGGCCGGCCAGAGCGAGTGGTTCCCCGCCCCATACGTGATGACGGCGTCGTCGTCCATTTCCTGTTTCAGGATTTCCATAACGACGGCGAGGTCCACATATTTTGAGTCCACTTCGTTGGCCCTGTCCGGCTGCGCGGTGGAGAACTTTTCGTAGTCGGCGCGGGCTTCGGCCAGCCAACCCGCGGCCGGCTTCACCTCGGAGGTGGTAGCGGCGAGGAGCGTGGCGAAGGACGCGACGTGGGCGGGGATGTGCTGATCCAGCCGGCCGAAATGACCCAGCAGGTCGGCGTCGGCGTTGACAACGACGGTTACTGCATCGAGGCCACGCCGGTAGCCGTCGGAGAGCACGTCGGCGCGGACGCAGCCGACGAAGATCAAGAGATCGGCCTCGTCCAGCCGTGCCGCGTTGGCGTCGCTGCGGGCGTAGCCCAAGTATCCGGCGTAGGCACCGCTATTGTGCGGAACCGCATCGTAGGCGCGGAAATCAGCCAGGACAGGAACGCCGTGGCGTTCTGCCCAGCCGGCCAACGCTTCGGAAGAAGCCTGGTCCCAGCCTTCGCCGCCCACCACGATCAGCGGTTTGTGCGATGCTGCCAGGCGCTGTTCCAACGCCGCCAGGTCTGACGTGGTCGGCTCGGACCGTGCCACCACTCTGGGCTGCACTGTTCCCGAGTCGATGGCATGGACCAGGACGTCTTCGGGAAGCCCGATCACCACGGGTCCTGGGCGTCCGCTCAGTGCGGTAAAGATAGCGTCGTCAACCACGCGGGCGGCGGACGCGGCGTCGTCGAGCGTCACCACTTTCTTGGCGGTGCTGCCGAACCAGGCGTTGATGTCGAATTCCTGGAAGGATTCGCGGCCGCGGTCGGCAACCGGGATGAGGCCCACAAAGAGGATCAACGGGGTGGCGTCCTGGTGGGCGGTGTGGATGGAGATGAATGCATTGGCGGCGCCGGGGCCGCGGGTCACCATGGCCACGCCGGGCAGCTCCGTGAGCCGGCCCTCGGCGAGTGCCATGAACCCGGCGCCGCCTTCGTGGCGGGTCACCACGGTTTCAATAGAGGAGCCGTGCAGGCCGTCCAGGACGTCCAGGAAGCTTTCGCCGGGGACACCGTAGACCCGTCTGATGCCGGCACGCTCAAGCTGGGCAACGATCAAGTGTCCGGCGGTGGTTTGGGTGCTCAATGCTTCATTCCTTCTTCTTCGATGCTGAGTGCCGGCAGGAAAATGCCGGACAAGGCGGTCATGATGGAAACCACCAGGAGGATGATGGCGCCAGGCCAGAATGAGTTGCCGCTGGCGGCCACCAGCGCCGTGGCAATCAGCGGCACAAAGCCGGAAATCACGCCGGCGCTGTTGGAGGTGATAGCTACCCCCGTGTAACGGACTTTTGTGGCGAACAGCGAGGTCAGCGCGGTGCCGGAGACGGCGTAAGGGACGGACAGGGTGCACACGCCGACGATCATGGCCAGGATCACCAGGGCGGGGTTGGCGGTGTCGATCAAGAGGAAGACGGGCACAGCGACGATAGCGGAGGCGATGCCGCCCCAGAGGATGACCTTGCTGGCGCCGTACTTCTCGCCCATCCGGCCTGCCCAGATCAGCACGAAGATCTCAAACACCGCTGCGAGGAGCGAGCCCATGAGGAGGGTCTCGTAGGGCATCTTGAGGACCTTGGTGCCGTAGAAGACCACGAAGCTGGTGATGAGGTAGAAGCCGCCGATGCCGAGGAGTGCCGAGCACCCGCCCACCAGGATCTGGCGCCAGCTTTTGGTCAGGACACCGCGGATTGGGGCGTGCTCGGTTTCACCGGATTCCATGAGTGCCTCGAACTCCGGCGATTCGCTGAGCTTGCTGCGGATCCACATGGAGATGGCCAGCAGGGGGATGGCGGCAATAAACGGGATGCGCCAGCCCCAGGCGTCGAAGTTGGTTTGCCCAACGAGGTAGAGCATGCCGAAGAAGCCGCCGGAGGACAGGATGGTGCCGATCGGGGAACCGATCTGGGGCAGGGCGGCGTAGCGGGCGCGCTTGGCAACGGGGGCGTTTTCGACGGCAATAATCACCGCACCGCTCCACTCACCGCCAACTGCCAGGCCCTGCAGGATGCGCAGCGCCACCAGGATGATGGGCGCTGCGACGCCGATGGTCGCATAGTTCGGCAGCAGCCCGATCAGGCCCGTGACAACGCCGATACCGACGATGGTGATCATCAGGATCTTCTTACGCCCTACCTTGTCGCCCAGGGCTCCGAAGATGAATCCCCCGATGGGACGGGCCACGAAGCCCACAGCAAGGGTGGCGAAGGAACTCATGGCGGCGACGAACGGATCGGCTGAAACAAAGTACTGGGCGTTGAATACCAGGGCGGCGGCCGTGGTGAAGAGGAAGAAGTCGTACCACTCCAGCGCGGTGCCCACCAGCGCGGCCAGTGCCACTTTTTTCGTCACACGCTCGTCTACAACGCGGGGTAGCGATGGTCCGAGACCAGTTGCGGGGCTGCTGCTTGCCATGCTTACTCCAATAACGGATGGTAGTGCGGATAGATTCTGCCGGCCGGGGCCAGATGGGTGTGACGGGTCTCACCGGATTCAATTGTCTCAGTAGATCTGCTCAAATAAGTTAGCTGGCGGCAACCGAAATCGGCTTGTATGGTGTGTGAATGCACAATCTTGAGGATGCCGCCGTCGCACGGAGGTGGTCGGAGCTCGTCGAACAGCTTCACCACAGGGTCGACGTTTTGGCAAAGAAGTTCATCAGCCAGGTCCGGGAGATCCCGGAATACGGCGAATCAACCGTCGAGACAGACGAGATCATGCAGACGGCCCGGGAAACTTTCCATCGGCTGGTGAACGGCCTCAGGAGCGGCGGCAACGCTGAAGCCGGGGCGGACTATGACGCCGACATTTCAGCGTCCCTGGGAGCCAAACGTGCACGGGCCGGGATTCCCGCCGAAGCGCTGGTCTCTGCCGTGCGCCTGGATTTCACCATCCTTTGGGCAGAGCTGCTGGCCATTGCCACACCGGAAGATGCGCCCATGCTGACCGCCCGCGTGGATCAAGTGTGGCGGGTTGTCGACGAATTCGCCGTCCGCACGCACACGAGTTACCTCAATGAACGGGTGCGGATGGCTCAGGAGGAGTCCAGCATTCAGAACGAGTTCATTGCCAGGCTTTTCAGTGTGGTGAGTCCCTCGGCGGACACAGCTGCCCAGGTAGCTGAGGCGTTGGGAGTCTCCGCCAATGCTCGGTTTGGGCTCGTCGCGGCCAGTGGGAGCGCCGCCGCCCGGCTGCGAGCTGCCCAGGTGAAAGCCGCGGCCAAGCGCAACCAGCGATTCTTTCTCCGGGAGTCGGGCGACATGGCTTATGTCTTCTGGCCCGTGGCAGCAGCGCGGACGGGAGAAGTCAAGGCTGTCATCGCAACGGTGCCGCAGGTATTTGCGGACATCCCCTGCGGCGTAGCCGAAGCGAACGGTTTGCGCGCTTTGCCCAAAGCGGCACGAACCGCGTCGAGCTTGGCGGCACTCCTGCAGCCTGCGGACACCGGACCGCTATCTGCCAACCAGGCGTGGCCGCGCCTTGCCAAGCGGCAACTCGCGGAGGCTGGTCTGGACCTTGTGGAGGAGCTTGACGCTGCGCTTGACCCGTGCCGTGGCGTGGAGCGGGAACGACTCACCGAGGCTGCCCGCCACTTTCTTCAATCGGGAAGCGTGACGCTCACGGCGGAGGCACTGTTTTGCCACCGGAACACGGTCCTTAACAGGCTCAACCGGTTTCAGGAGTTGACCGGCATTGATCTCACCGTGCCCAACCAGGCCGCGCGGCTCGTTGTGGCATGGGCATGACCAGCGTTGGCACCCAACAGAAGTGGACGACGACGGGAGCCTCCCGCCGTCGTCCGCTTCCGCTCTGTCAGCCGTAGGCTGGAACCGACAAAAGGGTGACCGAAAGGGTGACAATGTCCGAGACCATGACGGCGGGGCTGCTGGGCGAGGTGATGGCCGAGCTGGCCGTGCTTGAGGACCCGAAGATGCGCGAGGCGAACGAGAAGCGCGGCGACGACCACGGCGTGAACCTGTCCAAGCTGCGCGCGGTCGCGAAGCGGCTGAAGACGCAGCAGGAACTCGCCCGCGAGCTCTGGGCCACGAACGACACCCCGGCCAGGTTGGTGGCGCTGCTGATCTGCCGGCCAAAGGCCTTCGAACGCGACGAACTGGACACCATGCTCCGCGAGGCGCGCGCCCCCAAAGTGCACGACTGGCTCGTGAATTACGTCGTGAAGAAGAGCCCGCACGCGGAGGACCTGCGCGTGGCCTGGATGGCTGACCCGGATCCGGTGGTCGCCAGCGCCGGCTGGGCCCTGACCAGCGAACGGGTGGCGAAAACGCCTGCGGGGCTCGATTTCCCTGAGCTGCTGGACATTATCGAGGCCCAGATGAGGGACGCCCCGGACCGGCTGCAGTGGGCCATGAACCACACGCTGGCTTTCATTGGGATCGAGCATCCCGAGCACCGGGCCCGGGCGCTCGATATCGGCGAACGGCTCGAGGTCCTCAAGGACTACCCGACGCCCCCGAACTGCACGTCACCGTTCGCGCCGATCTGGATCAACGAGATGGTGAGCCGCCAGGCAACCGCGTAAGGCTGTCAGCCCGGATGCAAAACTGAAGCGGACGACGCCGGGAACCTCCCGCCGTCGTCCGCTTCAGTTTTCGGCCGTGAAATGATCAGACGGTGGCGAGCTGGCGTTCCTGGCCACGGACGCTGACCGTGAAAGTGTTGGGGCCGCTGCACTGGACCGCAATGCGGCATTTGGTGGTGTTCGCCTTGACCGAGAGGTCGTGCACAATGCTCTCCAGGGTGTGCTCAATCGCAGACCGGTCCCAGATTTTTAGCGTGATGGAGTCAGTGTTTTCAAACGTCATTGTCAGTACTTTCGCTCATGCAGTTAACGGCTCCGCGTCGTCCTTGAGCGGGCCGCATCCTCGTCGGTGAGGATTGCTGATCTTGGTAGTGCGGGAACGGGGTCCCGATCTCATGGTTCATGCTTGCCGCCAAGATTTGCAACAGAAATGGCCAAAGTGTGAGCGATTACACGCTCGCGCCGGCAGGTCCTGTCACAAAGTGGTGGACGCGCTATTTCGGCAGCGGTAATCTTTCAAACGGGCACAAGCTGACCGTGTGCCTTTGAGTGAAGGCGCCGCCACCGCTTCTTCGGCGCCGCGTTCGGGTCCACGCACTGGGGCAACCAAGAGGCCTTATGAGCCGTAGTCGGCTGCGCCGCCAGCTACGGTCGAGCCAATACTGCCATTCATCCCTTGATGGAATTCCGTCTTGCTAAGAGGTCACGCAATGAAAACTCCTACTCGTCGTTTCGTCATGCTTTCTGTCGCCATCCCGCTCGCCTTCACAGCCGGACTGCCAGCTGCCCAAGCGGCCAACCCGAACGCCAGCTGCGTGGGAATCATTGTCTCCAGCGAGGCT
This sequence comes from Pseudarthrobacter sp., assembly GCF_036675385.1. Taxonomy (NCBI): domain Bacteria; kingdom Bacillati; phylum Actinomycetota; class Actinomycetes; order Micrococcales; family Micrococcaceae; genus Pseudarthrobacter; species Pseudarthrobacter sp. The sequence goes on from NZ_JAKFFD010000082.1 coordinate 20,612, forward strand.
CCGGCCGGGGAGTTCGACGTGGACACCTACAAGGATCTGGCAGAGAGTGTCGGGGTGTCCCCCTTCGGACAGTTCGTCGTCACCGGAGCCCGGTTGCATGAAGGCTCTATGGAGGCATGCCTCCCGTAGCCTTCCGCGGGTAAGCCTTGACACCCGGCCGCCCCGGGCGTATCGTACAACCAAATGGTTGTAGATCAGCTCAGAGACGCGGACGTGGACCGCCTGTTCCAGGCCCTCGCGGACGCCACCCGGAGGGACATTGTCCGGCGGGTGACGGCCGGGGAGTCTTCCGTCTCCGGCCTCGCCGCCCTCTACGCCATGAGTTTCGCCGCCGTCCAGAAGCATGTGGCGGTGCTGGAGCGGGCTTCCCTGGTAACAAAGGAGAAGCGCGGAAGGGAACAGATCGTGCGGGGTAACCACGAAGGACTGCAGAAGGCCCGCCGGCTGCTCGATGAGTATGAGGCGATCTGGCGGCAGCGTGCCGGGCGGATCGCGGACATTCTGGCTGAAGGATAGGAAGGTTTCGCAATGCCTGTTATCAGTTCCACCAAGAATCTCGAAGCCCTCAGCTTCACCCTCGTTGCCGAGTTCGACGCCGGCGTCGAGCAGGTCTGGCAGATCTGGGAAGACCCCCGCCAGCTGGAGCGGTGGTGGGGCCCGCCCACCTGGCCGGCCACGTTTGAGGCGTTCGACTTCCAGCCCGGCGGAAAGGCCGGCTACTACATGACCGGCCCCGAGGGGGAGAAGGCCGGCGGCTGGTGGCGCTTCACCGCCATCGAGGCGCCGCGCAAACTCGAGTTCGACGACGGCTTCGCGGATGCTGACGGCGCCCCTAACGAGGCCATGGGAGTCACCCATGCCGCCGTTGACCTCGAAGACCTCGGCGGCCGCACCCGGATGACTGTTCTGTCCACCTTCGAGTCCGAAGAGCAGATGGAACAGATGGTCCAGATGGGCATGGAAGAGGGCATACGAGAGGCTGCTGGCCAGATCGACGCACTGCTCGCCGAACACGCCCGCGCCTGAGTAACGCTGACGGTTTTGACGCAAAAGGGGAGAGTACGACGGCGGGACGTCCCGCCGTCGTACTCTCCCCTTTGCTGTGGGTACTGTCCTTTCCGTTGAAACCTGCGGTCCACGTCTGAATACTGGAAGTCTGAAGGGTCGGGACGGGCAAGGAGGCGGTGAAGGGATCATGGGCGGCGGCGACAGTGCCTTCAAGCGCCGGCTGGAACGGGCTGCTGAAATGCGCTCCTACCGCGGGGCCGGCATCAGCGCGGAGGAAGAGGCCGAAATTGAGGCCGCCGAGGCCAAGGAACGGGACAAGCGCAAGAAGGTCGACGATGCGCGGCGGGCGGAGTACTTGATCCGGGACGCCATGGCCCAAGGCAAATTCGACAACCTCAAGTACGCCGGCAAGCCCATCCCCGGGCTGGGGGAGGCCTACGATCCCGACTGGTGGGTCAAGGGCCTGATCCAGCGCGAAAACATCAGCGGACTGGGGCCCAAAGCCATCCTGCTCCGCACCGAAGACGCCGAACTGGACGGCCGCCTTGATGCGCAGTTCACCGAAAAACAGGTCCGGGACATCCTTGCCGACTTCAATGCCCGGGTGGTCGACGCCCGCCGCCAGCTCCAGGGCGGCCCGCCCGTCGTCACCAAAACGCGGAACGTCGACGCCGAGGTGGCGCGCTGGCACGAACGCCGCGCCGCCCGCGCACAGGACCCCCTACCTGAACCGGAGCCGCAGCGCTCCTGGTGGCAGCGGCTATGGCGCGGCACCACTTAGCTGAGCGGGCACCACTTAGCTGAGCGGGCGAGGGGAATGCGCGGCGGAGGGAACGGTCGACGGCGGTGCCTCCCGCCGTCGTCGGCTCTCAGGGTCTTCGGCTCCTAGCGTCTCCCGCCCGGGAAGCCGTTTTGCGGCGGAACGCCCGGAATCTCGGGCACAGGCGGCGGGACAGGCGCGGGAGCGGGAGCAGGAGGTGGCTCCGGCGCGGGTGCGGGCGCGGGTGCGGGTGCTGGTGCGGGCGCCGGGGCGGGTGCTGGCCTCGGCGCGGCCGGTGCGGGAGTCGGTTTCGGCGGGGCAATCATGGATGCCGGCGGGGCCGGGAACGGGTTTGCCGGGTAGAGCGGGGCGGCCTGGAGCATGTAGTTGACCCACTGCGGCCCGGCGATCATGTAGCCGTCAAGGCGGGGGTAGAACTGGCCGTTGATGGTGACGTTCTGGCCGGGGCGGTTTTGGCCCTCCAATGCGTCGCCGAAGAAGGACGCTGTGGCCAGCCCCGACGTATAGCCCACCACCCAGGTGGAGCCGTTGTTGTTGGACGTGCCGGTCTTGGCGGCAACCGGCATCAGCGTGTGGATTTTGGGGTTGATCCACACGCCGGAGCCGACCTTCAGCACGTCCTGGAGCACTGCGTTGACGCCTCGGGCAACCTCAGGTTTGACGGCGTCGCGGCACTCGCTGGTCTGGCCCGGGAGTTTCCCGCCGGACATGTCCGTTACCTCGAGCACGGCAATGGGGGCGCAGTACCGGCCGTCGTTGGCAAAGGTGGCGAAGGCATTGGCCAGGTGGACCGGGGCGACGCCGATGGCGCCGAGGAGATTGCCCAGCTGATGCATGTTGATCTGCGCGCCATCGAGTCCGCTGTGCAGCCCCACGCTGTCCACCATCTTCTGGATGCCGCAGAAATCAAGCTGGGCGGCCGAGGCGAAGGTGGCCGTGTTGATCGAGTTGTACAGCCCGTAGTTCACGGGCATGGGGCGGTAGTAGCCCTGATCGGCATTCTGCAGGTCATCGGCGGCGCCCAGCTCAGGGTTGTTCTGGGCCGTGCTGTAGGCGCCCAGCACCCTTCCGCAGCTGGAACGCCACGGGAAGCCCAGCGGATACACCCGGCGGGAGGCGTCCACCACCCCGGTCAGCGGCTTGCCCTCGTTCAGCCACTCTGCGAACGTGAAGGGCTTCATGGTGGAGCCGGGCTGGAAACCGCCCGCCCCGTTAAGGTCATTGCCTTGCGGATCGCGGGAGTCCACGTTGAAGTTCAGCTGGGTATCGAACCTGCCCTCGGCCGGCAGGAACACCGTATTCTGCGCCATGGCCAGTATTTTTCCGGTGCCCGGCTGCACCGTCACGAGGGAGGCGCCCCAGCGGTCAGGATTCGCCCCGGCGGTGGCGTCCACCTGCGTCTGGGCCGCAGCCTGGAGCCGGCTGTCCAGCGTCGTGACGATGGTGAGCCCGCCCCGGTACAGCTTCCGCTCGCGCTCGATCAGGGTGGTGCCGTAGGCCGGGTTGTTCAGGATCAGGTGCGAAATGTAGTCGCAGAAGTACGGCGCCATCTGGGCGTGGGCGCAGCCCTGCTTCCCCGGACTGAGCTTGAGCTCGATGGGCGCGGCCGCGGCGGCGTCATGGTCCGCCTGGGTGATCTTGCCCGTGGCCAGCATCTCCGCAAGAACCTGGTTCCGGCGGCCTGTGGCCTGCTCCGGATTGACCGCGGGGTTGTAGTAGCTGGGGCTGTTGACCAGCCCGGCCAAGAGGGCCGCCTGCGGCAGGTTGAGATCGGCGGCCGTGGTGCTGAAGAAATACCGTGCCGCGGCCTCGATCCCGTACGCCTCGCGGTTGAAGAACACGATGTTCAGGTAGCCCTCGAGGATCTGGTCCTTGCTGAACTTCTTCTCCAGCGCGATGGCCAGCTTCATCTCCCGGAGCTTGTCCCCGATGCTCTTCTGGCCGCTGAGGATCACCGCGTCGGTTTTGTCCTGGGATACGAAGGACTCGTTGATCACGTTGGTGACGTACTGCTGGGTAATAGTGGAGGCGCCCTGCCTGCCCTCATTCGTCAGGTTGAAGATCGCAGCCCGGACGATCCCCTGCGGGTCGATGCCCGGGTGCTCATAAAAGCGGCTGTCCTCGATGGCCACGATGGCATCCCGGACAAAAGGCGATATCCGGTCCAGGGGGATCCTGATCCGGTTCTCGGCATAGAACGTCGCGATCGGCTGGCCGTCGGAGGTGAGGACCTTGGTGGATTGCGAGGGCGACCCGACGATCAGTTCCGAGGGCAGATTTTCAAAGTAGCTGATGGAGGTGCTGACTCCGTAGCCGACCGTCGCCACAGCCGGGACCACGAGGCTTGCGGCCAGGACGCCGCACATGGCGCTCGCAGCAAAGAACCCGATGACCCTTCCCAGGGTGGCGGCCAACCGGTGCCTGCGTTTCTTTTGCTGCGCCATTGTTCAGCCCCAAGCTCGCGACGTGTGATCAGAATACGCCGCTGCACCTGCAGCATCCAGATGCTGGAGGAACTGATGCCAAGCCGGTATTTTACGTCCCCAAGTCCGTTCCGGGTCTTGTTCCGCGATACATACCGATATATCGTTAAGTGTCGGTGAGTAGTCGACCGATAACCATTCAACAAGGGCCAAAAAGCATTCAACAGACAGGGAAGGGACGATGCCACCATGAAAGGCATTCACGACGACAAGTTTTTGGAACCGCCGTTCGGGCGGGGACAGTTCGGGCGGGGACGGTTTGAGCGCGGCAGGGGCCGCCGCGGACCGCACGGGCACCGCGGGGGAGGGTTTGGCCCGGGCTTTGGTCCGCGGGGCGGATTTGGTCCCGGTTTTGGACCTGGTGGAGGGTTCGGTCCCGGCTTTGGGCCCGGTCCCCGGCGCGCAAGCAGGGGGGACGTCCGGTGGGCCATCCTGTCACTGCTGGCCGAGGCCCCGTCCAATGGTTATGGCCTGATCAAGACCATCGCGGAGAAAACATCCGGCGCATGGCGGCCCAGCCCCGGGTCGATCTACCCCACACTCCAGCAGTTGGTGGACGAGGACCTCATTGCGCCCCTCAGCGAGGGCCGGCGGACCGACTTCACCCTCACCGACGCCGGCAAGGCCTACGTGGCCGAGCATGCGGAGGAACTGGAGAACGCGTGGAACAGCGATGCGGAAGGATCCGGACCCGCCTTCCACCAGAGTGTGGGCAAGCTGATGGGGGTCATTCATCAGTTCCGCACGGCAGCTACGGAAGAACAGCGCAATGCTGCGGTGGAAAAGCTCGACGAAACCCGCCGCGCGCTCTACCGGATCCTGGCCGACTGAGCGCTGTTGGAACCCTGTGGCCTCAGGCGAACGTGTCTTCCTTGGCGGGAGCGGCAGCCGGGGCCGTGACGCCGCGGCCCAGCGGGTTGAAGTGGCTGCCCAGCCCGCCGAAGGCGTAGGCGGTCTCGGCATGCTCGGAGAGATCCACCCCCGCCATCTCGGCCTCGTGGCTCACCCGGAACCCGATAGTCCTGTTGATGGCCCGGCCGATCACCAGGGTCACGCCGCCGGACAGGGCTACGGTGATCACGACCGCCACGGTCTGTGCCGTCAGTTGCTGGAGGCCGCCGCCATAGAAGAGGCCGCCGCCCTGGCCGTCCACGGGGAGGGCGACGAAGCCCAGGGCGAGCGTGCCGATGAGCCCGGCGCCGAGGTGGACTCCCACCACGTCCAGGGAGTCGTCCAGCCCGAACCGGTACTTCAGGTCAACAAACACGCAGCAGGCTGCACCGGCCACCAGGCCCAGGCCGATGGCGGCCACTGGGCTGATGTTGGCGCAGGACGGTGTGATGGCCACCAGGCCGGTAACAACACCGGAGGCTGCGCCCAGGGACGTGGGATGGCCGTGCCGGATCTTCTCCGCCAGCAGCCAGCTGAGCATGGCCGCGGCCGGGGTGACCAGGGTGTTGATCCAGATCAGGCCGGCCTGCTCCGCGGTGGTGGCGGCGCCGCCATTGAACCCGAACCAGCCGAACCACAGGATGGCCGCGCCGAGCATGATGAAGGGGACATTGTGCGGGCGGTGGCTGGGATCCTTGGCGAAGCCGTGGCGCTGGCCAACCACCAGGGCCAGGACGAGGGCGGCCGTCCCGGAGCTGATTTCCACCACTGCCCCGCCGGCGAAGTCGATGACCTGGCCGAAGGTCTCGGTGATGGCTCCGCCGGCGCTCATAAGCCCGCCGCCCCAAATCATGTAGGCCAAGGGGCAATAAACAAGTGTGACCCACAGCGGCACGAACACTGCCCAGGCGCTGAACTTGGCGCGGTCCGCGATTGCCCCGCTGATGAGGGCCACCGTGATGATGGCGAAGGTGGCGCTGAAGCCGGCCTTGATGAGGTCAGGGGAGCCCATGAGGTTCTGCAGCCCGAAGTTGGTGAAGGGGTTGCCGAAGATGCCCAGGATTCCCTCGCCGGTGGTCATCGAGTATCCCCAAAGGACCCACACAACTCCCACGATGCCGGCCGAGATGAAGCTCATCATGATCATGTTCAGCGCTGCCTTGGCGCGCGTCATGCCGCCATAGAAGAGACCGAGCCCGGGTGTCATAAGCAGCACCATTGCCGCCGCGATCATCATCCAGACGTGTTGCGCAGTGATCTCCACCGGTGGGTCCCTTCCATTGATCCTGAATACGGGGACTTTCCTACCTGGCCCGCGCAATTCCCCCCGATCAATATTTGTCGCCGTGTGTTTCCGTTTGCGCTTCGCTAAGTTGCGGATAGGTTACGGCCCGGCGGCTTACGTGAAGATCGCATGACGGTGATGTTTCCGGCGTGTAAACGGGACCTGTTGAACGGCGCCGGGACAGGAAGCCCTGGGACTCCGATGCCAGCGACGGCGGGCGCCGGTCCGCGCACGTGGTGAGACGCCGCCGTCGGACGCTGAAAGGGCAACGTTTCCTGAACATGAACGGCGACTCACCGCCGCAGGGCGCCGCTTTGACGTAGCGTGGGGGAGTGCATCAGGCGGTCCGGGAACTTACGGTGCGCGGCGCTCCCCGAGCGGCGGACGGTCCTAATGGATCTGTGCGGCCATTGGGGGCAGCACTCGGCACCCGGTCGGGCGGACTTGGAGGAGCGCGATGATGGGTTCTGGTCACCGTTCGACGCCGGCGTGATGGTGGCGGCCATCAGCCCGGTGCGTGTGCCGCGGTGTCCGCCCCCACGCTCGTGGTTTCCCGAGCGCAGCCAGCCCCGCGGGGAGAATCCGCGGGAATGGCCCCGCCGGGTCAGAACGTCCGGGCGTTGGCCAGGACGGGCAGTTGGCCGCGGACCTCTGCAATGACGGCCGGGTCAATGTCGACGACGGCGAGTTCCGGTTCGCCGCCGAGGGCCACCAGTGGAGCTCCCAGGGGAGAGATGACGGCGCTGTGGCCAACGCCGGTGGGAGCCTTGCCGGCGGAGGCGATGCCGACGCTTGCCGGGTCGCCCTGGCCGCAGGCCACCACGAAGGTGGTGCTGTCCAGCGCGCGGGCCCGGACCAGGAGGTCCCACTGCTCTGCCTTGCCCTCGCCGGCGCCCCACGAGGCGCAGACAATGTTTACTTCGGCGCCGGCTTTGGCATTGGCCGTAAACAGTGCCGGGAACCGCACGTCGTAGCAGGTCGCCAGACCGAACGTGGTGCCGTTCACTTCGAAGGTCACGGGGGCTGTTCCGGCGTCCACGGTATCGGACTCGGCGAATCCGAACGCATCAAAGAGGTGGATCTTGTCGTAGGAGGTCTCGACGGCGGGGCCGGTGACCAGCAGGGTGTTCCGCACGCGGCCGCCGTCGCCCGGCGTGAACATGCCCGCCACGACGGTGATGTCCAGCTCGTGGGCAATGCCTCGGACGGCGGCCGCCCATGGCCCGTCCAGCGGCTCGGCAATGTCCTTTAGGCTGTTGCCGAAGGCGCGCATGGCTGCTTCCGGGAACACCACGAGGTCCGCTCCGGCGGCTTTGGCCCGCGTGGCGTAGTCTCGGATGAGCTCCAGGTTGGCGGCCAGATCGGCTCCGGTGATGATTTGGGCCACTGCTAAACGCATGAAATTACTCCAGTCTGTTGTATACATAAAGTATGCGAAAAAGTTCGGGGACGGCGGCGTCCGGCCGCGAGAAGGCGTACGCGTACCTGCGCGAAAACATCCTGGTTGACCCGGCGGTGCAGGGGAAGTTCCTGAATGAGCAGGAGCTGGCCGCCGAGATCGGCGTCTCGCGAACTCCGGTCCGGGAGGCGCTCCTGCTGCTCGTCTCCGATGGCCTGGTGGAACTGATTCCGCAGCGCGGGGCCTATGTTCCGCCGGTGACGGGCCGTGAAATGTCGGAACTGATGGAACTCCGGGGTGTGCTGGAAAGCCATGCCGCCCGCCTGGTTATCGAACGGAACCGCGTTCCCGCGAAAACGATGCAGGACACCCTGGACCTGCAGGCCCAGCTTCCCGAGCAGCTGAATGCGGAGGCTGCGCAGGAGTTCATCCGGCTGGACACCCTTTTCCATCAGCTTCTGATCGACGCCGCCGGCAATGAGCTCATCTCCCGAACCTACAGCAAGCTCCATGTCCGGCAGATCCTGGTGGGCGTCTCTGCCTTGTTCCGCACCGGAGACCGGCGCGGACAGGTGTGCGCCGAACACCAGGACATCCTCGATGCCCTGGTGTCCGGCGACGCCGCGAAGGCGCAGGAGGCCATTGACCATCACCTGGCCATCACCCGGGATATCCTGCTCCGCACCTAAGGGAGTTTTTGTCCACATAACGCGGGTTGAGAGTCGTTTTGGGTGCATTATGTGGACAAAGACTCCGGTCTGGTGAGTGGGGAATCGTCAGTTGACTTTGCCGTGGGCCGACTGCTGGCGCTCCAGTGCGGATCCTTCCAGCAGCAGGCGGTAGTCCTCGTCCTCCACGGTGTTGGAATCGCGGCCGAGGGCCAGGCCCACGGCGGTGACGCCTGCAGCGACGGCCACGTAGATGGCCACCGGAATCCACGTGCCGAACTGCGCCAGCAGCAATGTGAACATCAGCGGGGCGATGGCGCCGCCGATCACGCCGGCGAACGTGTAGGCCAGGGAGCTGCCCGTGGACCGGAGCCTGGGTGAGAACTGCTCCACGATGAAGGCAGCCTGCGGGCCGTACATAAACGAGTGCGCCATGAGGCCCAGCACAATGCCGGCAATGAGCACCGGCTCGTTGTCGGCGCCCAGGACGCCGAAGAAGATAAACGTCCACACGGCGCCCACCACAGCCGCGGTGCCGTAGACCATGCGTCGGTTGAAGCGGTCGGACACAGCGCCGGCCAGCGGGATCATAAAGAGCTGGAACGCGGAGCCGATCAGGACTGCCGTGAGCACCTGGCTGCGTTCGTAGCCGAGTGTCTGGATGCCGTAGGTAAGGGTGAAAACGGTGAACAGGGCGTAGAGCACGTCCGGGCCCACCCGGCACAGCGTGGCGGCAATGAGGGGCCGGAGCTCCGTGCTGAAGACCTCACGGACAGGGGCGTGGGGCTGTTCGCCGTGGGCCTCGATGGCCTTGAAGATGGGAGTGTCTTCCAGCTTCAGGCGGATCCAGAGGCCGAAACCGACCAGCACGGCCGAGACCAGGAACGCGATGCGCCAGCCGAAACCGATGAACTGTTCCTCGGTCAGGGCGAGGGTCAGGACAGCCAGGGCGCCGTTGGCCATAAGGTTGCCGGCGGGCGGGCCCACCTGGGCTGCAGACGCCCAGAAGCCGCGCCGGTGGGGGTCGCCGTATTCGCTGGAAAGCAGCACGGCGCCGCCCCATTCGCCGCCGACTCCCACGCCCTGGGCGAACCGCAGCAGCACCAGGATGATTGGGGCAGCGATGCCGATGGTTGCGTAGCCTGGCAGCACGCCGATCAGGACGGTGGCCACGCCGATGATCATCAGGGTGGTCACCAGCACCTTCTTGCGTCCGATCCGGTCACCCAGACGGCCGAAGATGATGCCACCAACAGGCCGGGACACGTAGCCCACCGCATATGTGGAGAAGGCCAGGATGGTGCCCGTCAGTGGATCGGATGAAGGGAAGAACACGAGGGGAAATACGACGGCGGCCGCGGCCGAGTAGACGGCGAAGTCGTACCACTCTAGGGCAGTGCCGGTCAGGCTGGCGGCGAAGGCCTTGTACAGGCCCTTGGGGTGAATCGGCTTGTCCGGATGCGGCGCTGTGCCGGAAGCCGGAACTGGGACGTTAGCCATGGGTGTTGTCCTCCACGAGATGTTTACGGGTGACGCCTGTCACGCTGGCGTTAAATGTATACATTACGCATACTGGATGTACATTGGCCACCGTTTCCGGTTTCCAGTTTGTAAATTTCTCCAGCAGGACACGCAAAAGGATGGACAGAACATGACGACTCTGAGCTTCGAACTTCCCGACGGCAGCACCCGGACAGTCCAGGTCAAGCACCTCCTGAACGCCGGATATGCGGGGCGGGAGCAGGAGGAAGTGCAGGCCCACATTGCCGAACTGGCTGAACTGGGCGTCCCCGGCCCCGCCACCACTCCTGCGCTCTACCCGGTCTCGCCGTACCTGGCGCAGCAGGTTTCCGAAGTCCGCGTGCAGCATGCCCGGACCTCCGGGGAAGCCGAATGGGCGCTGGTAGTCACGGACGACGGCGTGCTGCTGACGGTCGCATGCGACCACACGGACCGAGAGCTTGAGGTCCATGGGGTGGCCTGGAGCAAGAACGCCAGCCCGGACGTCCTGGGCCGCAAGGCGTGGCGGCTGGACGACGTGCGCGGCCACCTGGACCAGATCACGCTGAAGGCCTGGGTGGGGCAGGGTGATACTCCGGACACGCTGATCCAGGACAGCTCGCTGGAAGCCCTGCTGACCCCGGACTACTGGCTGGAGGTGCTGACCGAGCGCAGCCTGAACGAGCCGGGGACGGTCCTCATTTCCGGCACGGTGGCCATGACCAGCGGCGTGAACCAGTTCGCCCGCAGCTGGAAAGTGGAGATGACAGACCCCGTGACAGGAGCCACCGTGGATGCCCAGTATGTGGTGGAGCAGATGGCCGAGCCCATCGGCTGATTCCGCCGGGCGGGGGCACGCTGGGGGTCGCAACTCCCGGTAGCATCATTGCTATGCCCACTGCGCTTGAAATGGCAGGTCCCATCCTGGAAATGATGACCTGGCTGTGCCTTCCGCCGGGGGTTGCCCTGCTGTTCTACTCGGGCATCCTTCGGCGGTTTGTGCACCCGTGGAACGTTGCGGAAGCGGTGGTCTACGCGGACGCTACCGGAACGGGCTTCCGCTGGTTTGACCGCAAGTTCCAGGTCCACCACGCGCCGATGTCGCCCTACGACATCAAGGACCTGGCCGTGGGCGACACGCTGCCGATCTACTACCACCCCAAGCGCCCCACACAGTGGCAGACCGCAGCGCCCGAACCGGTGGGGCGGACCGCCGTCGTGCTTGGCCGCGTGCTCACCGCGATCGGTGCCGCGGCGCTCATCGCGGGCTTCCTGCTGCCGATGTTCTGACGTTCAGCGGCTGAATCAGCCGGCCAGCACCACGCCGATGCCGAGCGCGCCCAGCGCCACACCCGCAAAGGCGGTCCAGAGCACCGC
>NZ_JAKFFD010000195.1:0-7947 GCF_036675385.1 Pseudarthrobacter sp.
CATCCGGGGCGTCCTCTTCGACATCGACGACACCCTGGTGGACCTCGAATACGCCATGACCACCGCCCTGCGTGAGGTCAGCGAGCACCTCTTGCCCGGTCTGGACCAGACTGGCTGGGAGCGTTTCGGCAGGATCTTCACGCACGAGACCACGCACTACTACGACCGGTACCTGGCGGGGGAGCTGACCTTCAACGACCAGCGCCTGCTGCGGGGACGCGCCGCCCTGGGGCACTTCGGTGTGGATCTTGCCGACGGTGAAGAAGCGCACGGGTGGCTCTCGGCCTACGGCCGGCTGCAGCCCACGTATGTACGTGCCTTTGAGGACGTGCTTCCGCTCCTGGACCTGCTGGATGCTGCCGGCATCCCCTACGGTGCCGTCAGTAACAACGTGCACGACTACCAGCGGGCCAAGCTCGACGGCGCCGGACTGGAACGCGTCCGCCGCCTGGTTGGTACGGACACGGTAGGCGTTGCCAAGCCCGAGCCGGCCATCTACCTCGAAGGAGTCCGCCTGCTGGGGACTGCCCCGGAGGAGACGCTCTACGTTGGGGACAACAGAATGCTGGATGCAGACGGTTCGACGGCGGCGGGCCTGATAGGCGTCTGGCTCAACAGGGTGGGGGAGCCTGCGCCGGATTTCACCGGTCACAAGATCACCTCGCTGTCACAGCTGCTGGGCTGACCGGCCGCTTACTCCGCAGACTGCAGCCTTCGCCTGTTCCGCAGCACCAGGTAGATGCCCACGGATCCGAGCACAAGCACAGCAACCAGGCAGAGGGCAACGGCGGTATCCGACTTCCCCACCATACTGGTGGGCGAGACGGCCGCTGCGCTCGTGTACAGGGTGTCCGTGCCATCCGCAATCCGGGCATTGCCATCAGCAAGTTTCTCGGCACCCGTGGCCAGCTCTGTCGATCCCGAGGCCAGCTTGGTGTTGCCTGTGGCCAGCTCCGAAGCGCCCGCAGCCAGCGCCTGGGAGCCATGGAGCAGGCCGGGGTTTGAGGGATCGGCCGGATCGCCCTTGATCCCGGCATTCAACGCCAACGTGCCGTCCGCCAGCCGTGAGGTGCCCTCAGTAATACTGGCGACGGCGTTGATCAGGCCCGGGCGGTCGGCATTGCCGGGCACGCCGTCCATGCCGGTGCGGATCTGGGCAGTTCCGGCGGCCAGCAGTTCGGTACCGAGCACAACGCCGGGGTTGTTGGGATCGCGACTGTTGAGCTTTTCACCCAGGGTGGCGAAGCCGGCGGTGAGGCGCCCTGTTCCAGTGTGCAACTGTGCCGCTCCGTCATTGAGCTTCCCCGCGCCAGCCTGCAGTTGCTGCGCCCCGGCGTCGAGCCTATGGGCTCCAGCGGTGATCTTGGCGATCTTGTCCTTGACTACGGCCAGCGGCACCAGACCCTGAAGCGGGTCCGAGGCCGCCGCCTCCAGCAGCTCAAGGGCCTGCGCCAATGCTGCCATGCCGGTGCCTGCCTCGGGGGAGTTGTTCGCTCCCCGGTAGCCCTTCAGCTGGGCCGTTCCGGCGGCCAGCTCGCCCGTCCCGGAGGCCAGACGGGCCGCACCTGCATCCAACGCAGTCGCGCCGTCCGCAAGGTTGTTCTCGGCATTTCCGGCGGCCGTAGGCGTCAGTGCCGCGGCGAGCTGGGTGGCTCCGGCGGCGAGCTTTCGGGCGCCGTCGTCCACTTTGTACACGCCGGGCGCGAGCTTGTTGTTGACGTCAGTTTCGATCTTGACAGCGCCGGCGGCGAGCTGGTCTGCACCGGACTGCAGTTTTTCAGCGCCCGGGGCCAGTTTCTCGCTGACACCCAGGAGGACTTTGTCGGCGCCGGAGGAGAGCTTGCCGGCACCGGTGTCGGCCAGGCCCGCGCCGGCCGCCAGCTGGCCGGCGCCGTCCTTGAGCTGCTCAGCGCCGGCCGAGGCCTGGCCCGCACCGTCCATCAGCTTGGCCGATCCGTCGGTGATCCTGCCGGTGACCAGGGTGTAAAACCCAAGCAAAGCAATCAGCATCAGGGCCAGGACGGCGACAGCAAGCTGCTGTGCCCGGGTTCGGGTCTTGGTGGGCGCGGCGGCACGACTTTGTGTCACGGTGGGTCCTCTCGACGGTTTGCCGGCAGTGTGAAATCTGCCGGCCACCCACCTGGACCAGGGGCGGCAGTCCGGACGCAAAACGACATTCCGAAGGGCCTGCAGCAAAGGCAGTGAGTGGTTACTCTCGGGTAACTTACCGAGAGTAAACTTATTCCGGGTGATCTGGCAAGGGGTTCAGGCCGTTGGGTCTTCGGTGCCGATTTGTGCCAGCCCAAAGTCTCGGGTAAAGTAATTTCTCGTGCTGAGGCGCACGGAGCGCGGCTTGAAGCCCGAAACTCCGGCCCGAAAGTATCATTGGGATATGGTGTAATTGGCAACACTACGGTTTCTGGTACCGTCATTCTAGGTTCGAGTCCTGGTATCCCAGCTCTGTTTGGTCGCAGGCTAACCGCGGCAAATCAGTGGTTTCAGATCGGTTCGCCGATTTGAAACGCGCGCTGAGTGTATGAAATACTCACTTAGCAAACCGGCCTGGCGCCGGTTGGAAGTGAAAACTTCCTGGAAGTACGCGGCCCCATCGTATAGCGGCCTAGTACGCTGCCCTCTCACGGCGGTAACGCGGGTTCGAATCCCGCTGGGGTCACCAACGAACGGTCCCGGGCATCAGCCCGGGGCCGTTTTTTCGTTGTGGAGGCTGCGCTGCGGGGTAATAGGACAAAACCGGGGCCCGGTGGAAAAGCCGGCGCAACTGGCATGATGATCCTGTGACCTCCTCAGACGGGCTTCGTCCCACGCAGCCTCCGCCGCCTAAGCGCGCACCGAGAACGCAGCCGGGCCGGCCCGACGCGGCGTCGGAGCCGGCCGTTGCCTTGCTTGAGGCCGTGCGTGGGGATCTGTCCGCAGTGTCGTTGCCGCTCGCCCTTGCGGACGTTGAACAGGCGCGCCAGGACACTCGGAACGCCGTCGCCCAGCTGGATGACTACATCCTGCCGCGGTACCGCAGCCTGGACGCACCGCTGCTTGCCGTCGTCGGGGGTTCCACGGGCGCCGGCAAGTCAACCCTGGTCAACGCCCTGGTGGGGCACCCGGTCACACGCTCCGGCGCCATCAGGCCCACCACGCGGCAGCCCATTCTGCTGCACCACCCGGCCGATGCCGGCTGGTTCGACGGCCACCGTGTGCTGCCCACCCTCAGCCGGATCCGGGGGACTGTTTCCACGGAACCCGTCCCGGCCAGCCGGGCCGGCGCAACACCCGATGCGGAGGCCATTTCCTCCCTGGTGCTGGTGGCGGACCAGGCTGTTCCGCAGGGGATCGCGCTGCTTGACGCTCCCGACGTCGATTCCATTTCCGACGACAACCGCCGGCTCGCCGGTCAATTGCTGGCCGCCGCGGACCTCTGGGTTTTTGTGACCACTGCCAACCGCTACGCAGACGCGGTCCCGTGGAAGCTGCTTCTGGACGCGTCCTCGCGGGACATCATGGTGGCCGTGGTCCTGGACCGTGTGCCGGCGGAGGCGGAAGCCGAAGTCAGTGCAGATCTCCGCGCGTTGCTGCGGCAGGAAGGCCTCGGCCATGCCGGACTGTTCATTGTGCCGGAGACGGACCTGGACCATCTTGGCATGCTGCCAACGAGCGCCGCAGAGCCGCTGCGGCGCTGGCTGCAGGAACTTGCTGCCGACGCCGCTGGGCGGTCCGAAATTGCCCGCCGTACCCTCAACGGGACGGTGAAGGCGCTGTCCGGGCGGGTCGGTGCGGTGGCGCACGCGGTCCAGGGGCAGGAGCGTGCCGCGGACGCGCTCCGTGCAGGCGCTGAGGCCGCCTACCGCGATGCCGGAACCCGGATCCTGGACGCAACAAAGGACGGTGCCCTCCTCCGCGGGGAAGTCCTGGCGCGCTGGCAGGACTTCGTCGGAACAGGGGAATTCTTCCGGGCGCTGGAACAGAACATCGGACGGCTGCGGGACCGCGTGGGAGCCTTCTTCCGGGGCGAGCCGACGCCGGCCGTACGCGTCGAGGCCGCCATCGAAACGGGGTTGCAGGCCGTCATCCTGGACGAGGCCGCCAACGCCGGCGAAGAGACTGACCGGCGTTGGCGCTCGGACCCGGCCGGCCGCGAGCTCCTGGGGACGGACGATCTGTCCGGCACCAGCCCAGGCTTTGCCGAGGTGGCTGCGGCGGAGATCCGGGCCTGGCAGACCGGCCTGATGGAACTGATTCGCACGGAGGGGCAAGGCAAGCGCACGCAGGCGAGATGGCTTTCCTTCGGGATCAACGGACTGGGTGCCGCGCTGATGATCGTGGTGTTTTCCATGACCGCCGGCCTCACCGGGCTGGAGATCGGCGTGGCGGGCGGTACCGCCGTCGTCGGGCAGAAACTGCTCGAGGCAGTGTTCGGCGAAGACGCGGTCCGCCGGCTTGCGAAGACTGCGCGGGATGACCTCCATGCCCGTTGCCAGCGGCTGCTGCAGGCAGAGCAGCAGAAATTCCTCCAACGCCTGCCGGAGGGCGGCGCGGACACCGGCCGGATCCTGACAGGCCACGCCGCTGCCCTGGCCCGGCTGGCGGAAAAGGCATGAGCCGCCACAGCGTAGCCCGTGAGGCGTCACAGCTGGACCGCAGGCTCGAAGCACTCAACGATGCCCGCGAACTCGCCGAAGGCGTCTTGCCGGATGCGGCACTTGACGAGGTGTTCCAGCTCCTCGAACGCGCGAGCTCCCGGCGGTCACTGTCGGCTGATCACACTGTTGTTGGGTTCTTCGGTGCCACCGGCAGCGGAAAATCGTCACTCTTCAACGCGGTCAGCGGCGCTGAAATCGCGACGGCGGCCGCCCGCCGCCCCACAACGTCGGAACCTTTGGCAGGTGTCTGGGGAGCGGACGGCAGCGAGCCGCTGCTGGACTGGCTTGAGGTGCGCAACCGCCACCATGCCGAGCCCGTGGCCGGCTTCGCCGACGAGGGCACGGGGCTGATCCTGCTGGACCTGCCGGACTTCGACTCCACCAGGGCCGCGAACCGCGCGATCGTGGAGCGCATGGTTGGCCTCGTTGATGTCCTGGTCTGGGTCCTGGATCCGCAAAAGTACGCCGATGCGGCAGTCCACAACGATTTCCTGGCGCCCCTGGCCGCGCATGGCGCCGTGACCCTGGTGGTCCTCAACCAGGTGGACCGCTTGCCCGAACGGGACGTGCAGCCTGTGCTGGAGTCCTTGAAAGGGATCCTTGCCCGCGACGGGCTGGGCAAGGTTCAGGTCCTGGGCGCATCCGCCCTGAAGGGCACCGGCGTGGACAAGGTCCGGGGCGCCATCCGACATGTTGTGGTACAGCGCCAGGCACTTTCACAGCGGCTGGCCGCTGACGTTTCACGGGCCTCCGGGCAACTCCGGGAAGCCGCCGGCACCGGGGAAGCCGCCGGTGTCAGGCCGGCGTCGAAATCCCGGCTCACCGATGAGCTGGCAACGGCCGCCAACGTGCCCGTGGTGGTGGACGCAGTTGCGCGGTCCTACCGCATCGAGTCGACGCGCCGCACTGGGTGGCCGGTGACGCGGTGGCTGGTGCGGTTCCGGCCTGATCCGCTCCGCCGGCTCAACCTGAGAAGTTCTTCCCCGTCCCAGCTTAACCGGACCTCGCTCCCGGCCGCGGGCGCCCCGGAACGCGCCCGGACAGATGCTGCTGTCCGTGGGTTTGCGGACGCGGCGAGTGCGGGCGCACCCGGACCGTGGCGTGCCGCGATCAGGGGTGCCGCCCGGGAAGGGCGGGAGGCGTTGCCGGATGCCCTGGACCAGGCCATCGCAGGCACGGACCTGATGGCGTCCCGGAAGTCCTGGTGGTGGGGCGTGTTCAACGTGGCCCAGTGGCTCGCGCTGCTGACGGTCCTGGGCGGCCTCGGCTGGCTGGGTGTGCTGGCCGGGCTCGGCTATCTCCAGCTGCCCGTGCCCGAGGTTCCCAAGGTGGAGGGCTGGCCGGTGCCGACGCTGTTGATCGGCGGCGGTGTGGTGCTGGGGATCTTCCTGGCGCTGACTGGAAAATTCATTGGCTCAGGAGCCGCGAGGGCGCGCGCAGCCCGGGCCAGGAAACGGCTGCGGGCAGCGGTGGGCGAGGTTGCCCGGGACTTCGTAGTGGAGCCGGTTGAAATTGAAGTCAGCAGGCTCGCGTCCTTCAACGCCGCACTGAAGGTTGCGGGCGGAAACTAAGGTCGTTACGCCAGTGCGGTTGCGGCGTCCCTGACCTTGATCAGCGTCCGCAGGTTCCGGGTGGTAGTGGTTGCCTTGAACCTGGCCTTGGACGAAATCTTGCTGAACGGGCTGTCCAACGTCCCGCCGGCCGGAGCCAGCCAGGCCAATGCCTCCGGGCCGAGGCGTTTCTGCTGGGTACCTTCAAAGCCTGCGCCGGCGGCTTCAAGCTCATCGAGCATGGCGGTGTCCGATGCCAGCGTGATGTAGGTGTGCGTTGCCTTGTCGTCTGCCGGATACGGGCAGGCCGCCACGAGTTCGGAGACCCGCCGTGCCGTGAGGACAACCACCCAGGCCTCGTAGCCGAAGGAGTCACGCAGGCACTCTTCGAACGTCTGCTTGACCGCGGCAGGATCCTCGTCGCTGGCAAGCACCACATTGCCGCTGGCCAGCAGGGTCCTGACGTCCGCGAACCCCTGCGATGCAAGCGCAGTCTTGAGGTCCGCCATCTTGATGTTGATCCCGCCGACATTTATCCCGCGGAGGAAGACTGCGTAGCTGTTCATGCCGACAGCCTAGCCGGGGCAGCCAGGCCTGGACGGAGGCGAGCCTTCAGTCGTTGCCCTTGCGCAGGGCCTCGGTGAGGATGCGCGCGGCGTTGCAGACCACCTCGGCGTGGAGGCGGCCCGGCTGGCGGGTGAGCCGCTCGATGGGGCCGGAGATCGAGACCGCGGCGATCACGCGTCCGGACGGTCCCCGGACCGGTGCCGAGACTGAGGCGACCCCGGGCTCGCGTTCGCCGAGGCTCTGTCCCCAGCCCCGCCGTCGTACGCCTGCCAGCACGGTGGGCGTGAAACGCGCGGCCTGCAGGCCCTCAAGAAGCCGGTCGTGGTCTTCCCAGGCGAGCAGCACCTGCGCGGCGGAGCCGGCCTTCATGGAGAGTTTCGTGCCAACCGGGATGGTGTCGCGCAGGCCGATGGGACGTTCGGCGGACGCGACGCAAATACGCCATTCGCCCTGGCGGCGGAAGATCTGGGAGCTTTCGCCGGTGGCGTCGCGCAGCTGCATCAGGACCGGGCCTGCGGAAGCGATGAGGCGGTCCTCGCCGGCGGCGGAGGCGAGCTCCACCAGGCGGCTGCCGAGGACAAACCGGCCCTGGATGTCGCGGCTTACAAGCCGGTGGTGGATCAATGCTAGGGCGAGTCTGTGCACGGTGGGCCGGGCCAGGCCCGTGGCGGCCACGAGCTGTGCCAGCGTGGTGGGTCCGGCCTCCAATGCGTCAAGTACATGGGCCGCTTTATCAATGACGCCGACTCCACTAGAATTGTCCATGTAATGATATTGCCGTCTCATTATCTGAGATGCAAATCTTTGGGCTGGCACATATTGCGGCCCTGCTGGTTCAGTGGAACCAAACAGCCAAACAGCAGTGAAGGGAGATGGCCGTGGCAAAGACACTGGCCGAGAAAGTCTGGGACGCGCACGTGGTGCGCAAAGGCGACGGCGAAGGAGCCAACGCCCAGCCCGACCTCCTCTTCATTGACCTTCACCTTGTCCATGAGGTGACCTCCCCGCAGGCATTTGAAGGTCTGCGGCTGGCTGGCCGCAAGCTGCGCCGCCCTGACCTCACCATCGCCACGGAGGACCACAACACTCCCACGCTGGACATCCACAAGCCCATTGCCGATCTCACCAGCCGCACGCAGATCCAGACGCTGCGCAACAACTGCGCGGAGTTCGGCGTC
>NZ_JAKFFD010000131.1:0-7926 GCF_036675385.1 Pseudarthrobacter sp.
GGAGACGGATCGCCGTTCGCCGTGCGTTCTTTGATGGGCGAATCGTCCGGGCTGTATCCGCAGATATGGCACGCGCTGGCGGCATTGACTACTGAGGCGACGGGCTTGCCCATAATTGAAGCCGCCAATGCCCTTAACCTTGCGATCGTGGCCGTTGCCTGGCCGCTTGGCGTACTACTGTTGGTCCATTTGGTGGTCGGGCCGAAGATTGTTGGGCTGCTCTGTGCGGCCGTTGCTTGCGCCGGGTTCTTCGCCTTCCCGTTCACTGTCATGCAGAGCCAGAAGAGCGATTTCGGTCCGCTCTTTCCCTACATGCTGGGGGTGACCTTGTTGCCGCCGCTCGTCGCAGTGCTGGCGCCAGCATTGAGGTTTGGAAAGATTAGCCCCATGCCCTGGCCATTGGCCGCAACGACGCTGGTCGTGGGGATACCAGGCCTTGTACTCACGCATATGTCAGGTCTAGTGGCTTTTGTTGGCCTGTCTTCGATTTTTGCGGTCATGGCTGCGGGGCGGTCCTTTCGAACCCTCAAGCAACGGCAGTCGGATCTCTTCGGTTACTTGAAGTGGACAGCAGTCTGGATCAGCGCATTCAGTTCCGGTCTAGTCGTCTGGGCTGTGGTGCGCCCTTGGACCACCACCTGGGACCCATTCGACTCACTGCTGGCCGCCGCCGGGAGCGTCCTGTTAAACGCACCAACGCATGGCACTGTCCAATGGGGGTTCGCAGCGTTGACGCTACTCGGAACGGTAGTGCTGGCCCGGAGACGTACTGAATGGTGGTTTCTGGCGTCCTACGCCGGTGCGGTTGTGCTCTACGTCGTGTCCGCAGCGGTTCCAGATCCAATTGTCAGGCAAATCGTAATCGGCGCGTGGTACGGTGATCCGCCTCGCCTAGCTGCGCTCCTGCCCATGTTCTGGGCAGTTCTTGCCGGCGCGGCTGGCGCCTGGATATT
This sequence comes from Pseudarthrobacter sp., assembly GCF_036675385.1. Taxonomy (NCBI): domain Bacteria; kingdom Bacillati; phylum Actinomycetota; class Actinomycetes; order Micrococcales; family Micrococcaceae; genus Pseudarthrobacter; species Pseudarthrobacter sp. The sequence continues at coordinate 954 of NZ_JAKFFD010000131.1, forward strand.
CGATAATATCTCCCAGCGCCGGATCCAGTGGATAGTTCCAGTTGGCGTCGCAGCTTTGGCCGCATCCATCATTATCTGGCCCACGAATTCCGAAACGACGCCAGGCCGAGAGCATACGTACGCTCTGGATGACTCCTCGCCGCTGCTGAGCCCCGACGAACTCGAGTTGATGAAGCGGCTGAGTGACCATGTGCCGGTGGACGCTGTTATGGCCAATAATCCGTGGAATGGGAGTTCAACGGCCTATGCAATTGCGGATCGCCGTGTTCTGTTCGCGCATGCGTATACGGGATCCAACAAAGACCGCCTCCTAACGTCGGAGAAACTGAACCAGGCCCGTCCCGAATCCGAGGTTTGCGCGGCAGCAAAGCGTGAGAACGTTCGATTCCTCCTCGATTTCGGCGGCCGCTACATTGATCCGGAACGCAAGGAAGTCAATGACTTCCCAGGCTTGGACGGAGCAGATAGTTCACCAGCGTTCGTCAAAATTGACCAGCAAGGCGTGGCTGTCCTGTATAGATTTGTTGGCTGCGACACTTAGAAGTGCAGCGCACGAAGTAGTAGCGCATAGCAGTGGCCTGGCTGCGGGAGCGTGACGTTTGGACCAACACCGGCCGCCGAGCATCCATCCTCTAGACTTGTCCACGATGTCTAGATTATTTGGAACAGATGGTGTCCGGGGCCTGGCTAACGGCCTGTTGACTGCCGAGCTTGCGATGAACCTGGCCCAGGCGGCCGCCGTCGTGCTTGGTCATGACCGCAGTACCAGTGGCACCCGGCCCCGTGCCGTGGTGGCGCGTGACCCCCGCGCCAGCGGGGAATTCATCGCCGCCGCCGTCGAGGCAGGGCTGTCCAGCTCCGGTATCGACGTCTACGACGCCGGGGTTCTCCCGACGCCGGCCGCGGCCTACCTCGTGGCAGACCTCGACGCCGACTTCGGCGTCATGATCTCGGCCTCCCACAATCCTGCCCCTGATAACGGGATCAAGTTCTTCGCCCGCGGTGGCCAGAAGCTTCCTGATGACGTGGAGAACGCCATCGAGGAGCAGATGGGCAAGGAGCCCCAGCGGCCCGTCGGCAGCGGTGTTGGACGGATCCAGCGCTTCTCCGATGCTGAGGACCGCTACATCGTCCACCTCCTGCAGACGCTCCCGCACCGACTCGACGGCCTGAAGGTAGTCCTGGACTGCGCCCACGGCGCCGCCAGCGGCTGCTCGCCCCAGGTATTCAAGGACGCCGGCGCCGATGTTATCGTGATCGGCGCCGAGCCGGACGGCCACAACATCAATGACGGCGTGGGCTCCACCCATCTCGGTCCGCTCAAAGCCGCCGTGCTGAAGCACGGAGCCGACCTCGGCATCGCCCACGACGGCGACGCCGACCGCTGCCTCGCCGTGGACCACGAAGGCACAGAGGTGGACGGTGACCAGATCATGGCGATCCTGGCCGTCGCCCTCAAAGCCTCAGGCAAGCTCATCGACGACGTCCTGGTGGCCACCGTGATGAGCAACCTCGGCCTCAAGATCGCACTGCGCCAAGCAGGCATCACCATCCGCGAAACAGGTGTCGGGGACCGCTACGTCCTTGAGGAGATGCGCGACGGCGGATACAACCTCGGCGGCGAGCAGTCCGGCCACGTGATCTTCGCTGACTACGCCACCACAGGCGACGGCGTCCTCACCGGGCTCCAGATTGCCGCGCAGGTCGCCCTGACGGGCCGGACGCTCAAGCAGCTCGCCACTGTGATGACCAAGCTCCCGCAGGTACTCATCAACGTCAAGGGCGTTGACCGCACGCGTGTGGCTAGTTCCAACGCGCTGGCGCAGGCCGTGGTCCTGGCCGAAGCCGAGCTGGGCGATAACGGACGTGTCCTGCTCCGCCCTTCAGGCACCGAACCCGTAGTTCGGGTCATGGTGGAAGCAGGGGATGAGGCAACAGCCAACTCCATCGCTGAACGCCTGGCCCAGGTTGTCCGCACCGAGCTCGCGCTCGAGCTGGTCACCGACTGATCCACGACACAACCAAGTGTGGCCCGCCTCCGTCAGGAAGCGGGCCACACCTGTCTGCGGTGAAGTTACGGGGTACGGCTCTGCAGCGAGTCCCGGATTTCGGTCAGCAGGGCGATCTGCGGATCCTCTGCAGCTTCTTCCTTGACCGCCTGGTTGATGCCCAGTTTGCGGTTGCGGAGTTCGATCATGTGGTTCATCGGCATGATAACCACGAAGTAGATGGCAGCGGCCACCAATACGAACGAAATGATGGAGGAAATAACGGATCCATACATGAATCCCTCCCACTGCATTTCCGCAATGCCCTTGGCACTGAACAGGCGGCCGATCAGCGGTGTTAGCAGGCCTTCGACGATTGAGGTCACGACGGCGCCAAAAGCGGCACCCATCACGACGGCGACGGCAAGGTCTACGACATTGCCCTTCATGATGAAATTCTTGAATCCTGTCAACATATGTCCAAGCTAACCCACAATGGTTAACCGCGTATGTCACCGCCGTGAGCACGAGACGCGTGTCGCCAATGTGTGCGGAGCTACTCGCCGGCTTGCTGCCTGTCTGCCTTGACCGGTGGAACGTCCGTCAATGTTGTTCCCTCGGACGGGTTGGAACTGTCAGCGTCCTGCGAGACTACTCCCAAACGTCCAGGCCTGAGCGCGCGCACTGACTCAAGCCAGATGGCGGCCAGCGGTAAAGCCGACCACGGAGCATCAAGGATGGAGAGCGGCCAAGGCTGCGAAAGGGCCGCAACATGGAGGGGAGCGACCATCCACATAAGCGCGAATGCCAGAACCGTAGCCACGCGCAGGAATCGCGTGGGGCGCCGCTCCAGCAGGAATATCACTACTGGAATGAACAGCACGGCATCATACGTTGCCAGGTGGGGTGAGAATGTGACCGTCGTCGCCAAGGTCGCTATCCAAACCGATTGGCCGTCCATGCCTGTGTTCCGGAGTCGCAGGATGGACAACAGGAGGACCGCTGCGCCGATGGGCAGGGACGCTGCAGTCAGGAGCGGCGCTATGCCGGCGCCCCACGCCGGGGGTAGCAACGCTTGAATAAATGATGGAAGCCCCACCATTTTCCATGCTTGGCCTTGTTGCACTTCGGTCATATAAAGGGGGCTAGAAAGGGCGCCTGTCCATTGGCCGAGGCCCTCGAGGCCCACCAGGCCAAGCGAGACACCACTGACGGCAGCGATCACTGCCGAGAAGGCGGCGAGTGCCTTGTAGTTCCGTGTGGCCAGGAGTACCAGAGGTATCACGAGTACCAACTGGGGCTTCGCGAATCCAAGGCCGAGCACCGCGCCAGCCCAGAGCGGATGGCTGGTTTGGAAGAGGCGGATCCCGATCAGCCACAGCAGAAGGACGACAGCGGAATCCTGCCCGCTGCCGAGGAGCTCGAACGTTGGAGGTGCTGCAAGGACAGCAAAGATGACGAGCTTGCGCTTGTGATTCATGAGCTTCGGTGCAAGTGTGGCTAGGCAAAGGATGCACCAAACCAGAAGCGCTGAACTCAAGACCAGCCAGACGAGCCCGCTGACGTTGTAGGGTATAAGGGCCAGCGGCGCATAAAGGAAGGCCACTATGGGCGGCGAAACGAACCAGGACAGGCCTACTGACGTTCCTATGGCTTCACTTTGGACCTGGCTCTGCGTGCGCGGGTCATAGAGGTTTTGGGAGTCGTCCCACAGCAGCCGCCCCCCGGTCCAATGGGCAAGGTAGTCGGGCAGGTAGGCCCCGTGGGCCGCTGGGTCCGTGATGCGGATGATTGTGGCAGCCAATAATCCAAGTGAGCCTGCGATGATCAAGATCAGTGGATAGTTACGCAGGCGATCTGGCGTGATGAGCCGATCCAAACCCCGGCTGAAGCGCCGCTGAGACCGCTGTCCGGCGCTCGACAAACTATTCAAGACCTGCGTTATCGGTTTCCCCGTCATGGACAGCGAGACTACAGGACGACGCTCCCGCGGGACGGCCGGACCGGCAGGTTCGATCTGTTTAGGGATACCCCGGCGCCGCGTCCACCCCGAAGTACTCCTCCACGGTGCTGATGCCCCGGGTCGCCATGTCGGTGGCGGCCTCCACTCCGATGTACCGCAGGTGCCACGGCTCGTAGTAGTAGCCGGTGATCGGGTGGAGCATCCACGGATACCGCACCACGAATCCGAACCGGTGGCCGTTCGCCTTTGCCCACACTGCCGCCGGCTGGTCAGCGAAGCACGGCTGGAAGGCGCACGCCCCGCCGCCGTCGCCGATATCGAACGACCAGCCGGTCTGGTGTTCCGAGTAGCCGGGGCGGGCGCTTGCGGTGTCGGCATCGGCCTGTCCGCGCGCTGCCACATAGCCGTTGTACGTGGTCACCTGCGTGCCGTAGGAGCGGTAACCGCTGGCGAGCGTCATGACCACGCCATCCTGCGAGGCCGCGGCGAACATCGCTTCCGCGGCGGCCGCCGTCGTGCTGTTCAGCAGGGCCGCCTCGCCGGAAACGGCCAGCGTGACGTTGGGCTGGACCAGATCCGCCGGAACGTAGTCCGCCGGCGCCAGCGGACGGTGTTTGTTGACCACCAGCCACGGGCTGGCCGGATCCGTCAGCGAGAACTGGCGGGGCAGCGCTGCCGACGGCGGCACGGGAGCCTGCGGCGGCGGCTCAGCTGCCGCCGTCGTGCCTTCCACTGAAGGGACCGCTACGGCGGTAGGGGACTCGGATCTCACCGCAGGGGCGGGGGAGGACGACGACGGCGCCACCCCGGACCGTGCCTCCGGCGTGCAAGCTGCCAGGACCGTCAGCCCGGCTCCGGCCGCAAGGAAGCGGGCGAAGGAGCGGCGGCTGGCCCCCGAGGGGCCGCCTGCCACGCAGGCGTGGCACACGTGTGTTAAACCTTCCGCAGAAGCATGCGGCGGATGGAGTGGTCCGCGTCTTTGGTCAGCACCAGCTGGGCGCGGCCACGCGTGGGGAGGACGTTTTCCTCCAGGTTGGGCTCGTTGATGCGCTTCCAGATGTCCCGGGCCGTGCTCTCGGCCTCGGTGGGGGAAAGCGTTGCGTAGCGGTGGAAGTAGGACTCCGGCTGCGCGAAGGCGGTGCTCTGGAGCCTGCGGAACCGCTCCACATACCACTCCTCGATGTAGGCGGTCTTGGCGTCCACATAGATGGAGAAGTCGAAGAAATCACTCACGGCCAGGCCCTGCTTGCCGTCGTGGCGCGGGCGGGCCGGGGCCAGCACGTTCAGGCCCTCCACAATCAGCACGTCCGGGCGGCGGACCACCACTTCCTTCTCCGGGACGATGTCGTACGTAACGTGGGAGTACCAGGGCGCCCGGACTTCCTCCGCGCCGCCCTTGACCTCACTCACAAATCGCAGCAGCGCGCGGCGGTCGTAGGACTCGGGGAAGCCCTTGCGTTCCAGCAGCTGGCGGCGCTTGAGCTCGGCCAGGGGATAGAGGAAGCCGTCCGTGGTGACCAGCTCAACATTGGGGGTGCCGGGCCAGCGCCGCAGCATCTCCCGGAGCACGCGGGCGATGGTGGACTTGCCCACGGCCACCGAGCCGGCCACGCCAATGACAAACGGAGTGCGCTGGGTTTGCTCACCCAGGAAGGTGGTGGTGGCCGAATGAAGCTGGCCCGCCGCCTCCACATAAAGGTGCAGCAGCCGGGACAGGGGCAGGTAGACCTCGCGGATCTCCTTCATGTCCAGGGGATCGCCGAGGCCACGCAGACGGACAATGTCCTCTTCGTTAAGGGGCTGCTCCATCTGGGCGGCGAGCCGGGACCAAGTCTGGCGGTCCAGCTCAACGAACGGGGAGACACCCTCACCGTTCGCTTCATTGCGTTGCGAAGTCACTTTAGAGATTCTGCCCCTCGCGCGGCCCAGAGCGAAATGGAGCACCCTAAGTTTAGATCTCAACGCCGCTGCCGATAAGCTGGAGCCCATGTGTGGAATCGTTGGATATGTAGGCCATTCTGCTGACCGTGGGAATTCCGGTCACAGTGCGTTGGATGTAGTCCTTGAAGGATTGCGCCGCCTGGAGTACCGGGGTTACGACTCTGCAGGGGTGGCGGTGATCTCCGAGGGGTCCATCGAGTCCCGGAAGAAGTCCGGCAAGCTAAGCAACCTCCTCGCCGAACTGGAGGAGCGCCCGCTGCCGGCGACGACGACCGGCATCGGCCACACCCGCTGGGCCACGCACGGCGGCCCCACGGACCAGAACGCGCACCCGCACCTGTCCGACGGCGGCAAGCTGGCCCTGATCCACAACGGCATCATCGAAAACTTCGCCGAGCTCAAACGTGAGCTGGCGGCCAAGGGCTACGCGTTCGAGTCCGAGACGGACACCGAGGTCGCCGCTGTGCTGCTGGGCGATATCTTCCGCAACAAGCTCGGTGGTGTGGCTTCCGACGGCGGCCTGACGCTGGCGATGCAGTACGCCTGCCAGCGCCTTGAGGGTGCTTTCACCCTCCTCGCCGTCCACGCGGACCAGCCGGACGTTGTGGTTGCTGCCCGCCGTAACTCACCTTTGGTGGTGGGGCTGGGCGAGGGCGAGAATTTCCTGGGCTCGGACGTGTCCGGGTTCATCGATTACACCCGCCGTGCGGTGGAGCTGGGTCAGGACCAGATTGTCACCATCACTGCTGACACGGTGGAGATCACCGATTTCTATGGCGCCCCGGCCGAGGGCAAGGAATACCACGTTGACTGGGATCCGGAATCGGCGGAAAAGGGCGGTTTCCCGTCCTTCATGGAGAAGGAAATCCATGACCAGCCCGACGCCGTGCTGCAGACCCTGCTGGGCCGCTCGGACGTCAACGGCAAACTGACCCTGGATGAGCTCCGCATTGACCCGCAGCTGCTCAAGAACGTCGACAAGATCATTGTGCTGGCCTGCGGGACGTCTGCGTATGCCGGGCAGGTGGCCAAGTACGCCATCGAGCACTGGTGCCGGATCGCCACTGAGGTGGAGCTCTCC
>NZ_JAKFFD010000020.1:0-31788 GCF_036675385.1 Pseudarthrobacter sp.
CGCCCACGTCCGCTGCCCGGTGCCGAAACCGCGCGCTTCCATGGTGATGGCCAGCCGGGACGCCCGGCGGATGGCCTGGACCAGGAGCCCGAAGCTCTGCCCGAGGGTGGCCCGCAGCCGTTGCAGCGGGCTGCCCTGCGAGCCGACGCCGCGGGCCCGCCGCGCCATGCCGATGGTCTGCCATTCCTCGGCCATGAGTCCCACCAGGCGCATCGCGGCCAGCGTGCCGAGGACAAACCGGTGCGGCAGCCGGGCCTTCTGGGCCAGCGCATCGGCGAGGTCGGTGGGGTCCGTGCAGGTCATAAGCAGGATCGCTGGCAGGGCAATCGCGAGGCCGCGCAGCATAAAGCCGATTCCCAGCTGGAGGGAACCCTCGCTGATCGACCAGATCCCGACGTCGAGCAGTACAGCGCCGCTGTCCGCCGCGACGATCGCCGTGCTCCAGCCGCCCAGGGCTGCCGCGATGATGAGCGGCCAGCCGCGCTGCCACAGCAGGCGCAGGGTGAGGCCGGCCAGCGGAAAGAGCGCCAGCTCGGCCGCAAGCGCCACCGAGGCGGACACCCAGTCGATGGAGAGCGCCAGCACCAGGGTGATGAGGAAGACGACGGCGAACTTGGCCAGCGGGTTGGCGCGCGTCAGCAGCGCGTGGTTGCCGCGGAGGGTCAGGGCATCCCTCATGCCGCACCTGCTTCCTGGCGGGCGCCGCCGCGCGATGCCGGGCCGAGCCGCAGTTCGGCCCCGCCCAGGACGGCGCTGAATTCCTGGTCGTGGGTCACGGAAACCACGGAGGTCCCGGCGTCGAGCAGTTCTGAGAGGAACGAGGCGAGCTCGGCCCAGGTGTTGGCATCCTGGCCGAACGTCGGCTCGTCGAGGACCAGCACGCGAGGGTGGGCCGCGAGGACAGTGGCCACCGAGAGGCGCCGCTTTTCGCCTCCCGAGAGCGTGTACGGATTGGCGTCCACCAGGTGCGTCAGGCGCAGCCGTTCCAGCAGCTCATCAACCCGCTCCTCGCCATGCCCCAGGTGCCGCGGGCCGAACATCAGCTCGTCCAGCACGCGGCCGGTCACGAATTGGTGCTCAGGCTCCTGGAACACGGTTCCGATGCGGGAAATCAGCTGGTTGGCTTTCCATTTGAAGGGATCGATCCCGGCCCCCTCGGAAAGCTCGACGGCGGCGGACACCTTCCCCGCCACCGGCGCCAGAAGCCCGGCGAGCGTCAGCGCAAACGTTGACTTGCCGGCGCCGTTGGGCCCCGTGACGGTGAGTGCCTGGCCGGAACGGACCTGGGCCGTGATGCCCAGCTGCACCGGTACGGGCGGGATGGTCCGCAAGCCGCGACGCCGCGGACGCTCGCGGGAGACGGCCAGGTCCTCGGCCGCCAGCAGCAGGTCACCTGAGCCTGCGGACACGCGGCGGCGGGTTGCCGGAACATAGCCCGGCACCCAGACGCCTGCGCCGATCAGCATGTCCCGTGCCTCCGCGAGCACCTGGTCCGGCGGCCCGTCCAGCAGGACTGCGGACGTAGCGGAGGAAGCAGCGGAACCCGCTGCCGAGCCCGGCTGCAGCACCACAATCCGGTCCACCAGGTCCTTCCAGACGGACACGCGGTGTTCCACCACAACGAGGGTGGCACCGGTTTTGTCCAGGCAGCGGCCCACGGCGTCGCGGACTTCCAGCACGCCGGCGGGATCCAGGTTCGCGGTGGGCTCATCCAGCAGGATCAGCCCGGGCCGCATCGCGAGGATCCCGGCCAGCGCCAGGCGCTGCTTCTGCCCGCCGGACAGGGCCGACGTCGGGTGGTCCAGCGGGAGCCTGCCCGCACCAGCGCCGCCGTCGGCGTTCAAACCGCCGCCCCCGGCACTTCGCAGCCCGACGTCGTCGAGCGCTTCATGGACGCGCCGCCAGATCTCGCCCCGTGGAACGGCGAGGTTCTCGGCGCCGAAGGCGACGTCGTCACCCAGGCGCGACAGAACAACCTGCGTTTCCGGATCCTGCTGCATCAGGCCCGAGCGGCCGCGCTGCCCGCGGGGCACCACACCGTCGATCAGCAGCGAACCGGTTTCGTCGGCGTCGTCCTCTTCATCCCCCAGCACCCCTGCGAGCGCATGCAGCAGCGTTGACTTGCCCGCGCCCGACGGGCCCAGCAGCAGCACCCGCTCGCCGGGAGCGATGTCGAGGTCGAGCCCCCGGACGGCGGGGGCGGAACGTCCGGCATGCCGCCAGCCCCAGCCACGGGCGGACACCGCGGCGGGGCGTACTCCGTAAGCGCCGGCGTCGGAAGCGGTCATCAGTTGAAGACGGGCTCCGACGCTGCCTTCCGGGACGCGAACGAGCTCAGCACACCGGTCCTGGCCAGGCCGCGGGTGGCGATCCAGGACAGTGCGCCCGCAATCACCGCGCCGGAGATGGTGCAGAACACGATGTACGCGAGCTTGTCGCCGGGCTCGTAGGCGATGTTCCAGCCCCACGGCAGGAATGAGTCATTGAGGCCGCAGAACAGGCCCGCGCCGGCACCGGCCAGCAGCGCGGCGATGAGGTTGTACTTCTGGTGCAGGAAGGACTTGAACCGGAAGTTGCCGTACACCAGCAGGAAGAACACCAGCTCGGCGCCCAGGCCCTGGAGGAGTCCGGAGATCAGCACGGTGGCGCCGTACTGCGAGCCCATGATGAGTTCGCCGGTGGCGGCCACCGCTTCGCAGAAGAGCGCCGCGCCGGGTTTGCGGATGATGAGCATGCCCAGCACTGCCGGGATCATCCAGCCGCCGGCGATCAGGCCGGTCAGCGGGGGGTAAACGGCGTTCATGGGGGCGGAGACGATGCCGGCGCCCTGGGACCAGGCCCAGAAGATCACGCCGCCGGTGATGGCGATGAGTGCCGCCACCACGATGTCCACAACGCGCCAGGTATTGCCGGGTTTTTTGATTGCTGCAGTTGTCATTTTGGTCCTCCTGAGGAACAGGAGGGGAAAGTGCCCCGGCGTGCGGCGCTGCCGCCGTTTCCGGACACTTCGAGAACTCGACTCCCTTGCGCCGGTACTAACCGGATCAGGTTCGAGGGTCTGCGGCTGTCCGCACTCTCAGCGCCCACCTGCGGTTCCCTGGCAATGCCAGTGATGTCCGACGGCGGCGCTCCCCTGTCGTAAATAAATCTGCCCTGATGGGCGTGCTCCAGTTTACACCGCGGGCGGGGTAGATTGTGGGCCATGACTGCCAACAACCCGACTGTGACTGCGTTCAATCCTGATTCGACGGTGCCCCAGCCGGCGGGGCTGCTTGAGGCCCTGATTGCCCGGGTCGAAGCCGAGATCAACGAGCTGCAGTTTCCGCATTTCAGCAAGGACGACTCCCTCAACCTCGGGCTGCTCCTGGTGGAGCTGGGCAAATCGCGCCGGCTGCCTATCGCGATCGACATCACCAAGGGCGAGAAGGTCCTTTTCCATGTTGCCCTGGACGGCGCCACCCCCGACAACGAGCACTGGATCCGGGCCAAGCAGCGCACCGCCGCCAGGTATGAGATCCCGTCGCTGCTGGTGGGCCTGCGCGGCAGGCTGCACGGCGGCCGGATCGAGGACCACGGCTGGTTCGACGAGTCCACCTACGCCCCGCACGGCGGCTGCTTCCCGGTCTACGTCGCCGGTGTGGGTGCAGTGGCCACGGTGACGGTCTCGGGCCTGCCCCAGCAGCAGGACCACGATCTGGTGGTGGAAGCCCTGCGGGAGATTCTGGAGTCCATGCAGCCGGGTTAGGCTAAAGGAAGTCCCGGATCCGCTCACAAGGAGTTCAACGAATGAACCTGTTCATCAAGCTGCTCGGCACTGCAATCAGCATCGGCGCCGGGTTCGTCGGCACCAAGGTGGTCAATACCGTGTGGGAAAAGTCCACCGGCCGGAAGCCTCCCACCGGCAAGGACGAAGACACTCCCACCACCCTGCGCTCGGCCCTGACGTTCGCGCTCATTTCGGCCTCGGTCAGCACCATCATCCAGGTGCTCGCCAACCGCGGCACCCAGCGGGCCATCACCCGCTTCGCCAAGTCCCAGGACATCGTCTAACCGCACCACCAGCCCCTGAGTTCTTGTCCAGATAATCGGTTCAAACCGGCCGAGATACCCGATGATCTGGACAAAAACTCACACGGGACGCTGGGGCTGCGCGTGTCGCTCAGTCCCGCCGGCCGCCGTCGGACGCTTCATCCCTGGACGATTCATCCCGGGCCGATTGGGCCGCCTTCTGAACCACGGCTTCGAGTTCATCGGAGCTGAGCAGCTCACGGTGCAGGTGTTTGGTGCGGTAACCGGCGCGGCCCACCATATGGGCGGAAACCGGCACCGTCAGCAGCTGGAAAATCCAGGCCACCAGCAGCACCGGCCACACCCACCACGTGCGCAGCTGCAGGCCGATGGCCGCCAGGAGCAGGAACAGCCCCAGCACCTGGGGCTTGGTGGCCGCATGCATGCGGCTCAGCAGGTCCGGGAAGCGGAGCAGGCCCACGGCGGCGGCGAGCGACATGACGGCACCCACCACCAGGAACACCGCCGACACGGCATCGATGACGTTATCAACCACGCTGGCCTCAGGATTCATTGGCTTGCTCCCGCCGGTCGGCCACGTAGCGCGCCACGGTCACCGACCCGATGAAGCCGACCACGGACAGCGCCACCAGCAGCATCAGGTTGTTCAGGTGCCGGTTGACGGCCATGTCGATGCACAGGGCCGCACCGAGGATAGCGAGCAGTACGTCGGAGGCCAGCACCCTGTCCAGCAGCGACGGGCCGCGGGAGATCCTGATGATGGCTCCCGCCGCTGCCAGCGAAAGAATGACTGCGGTGACAGCCAGGACGGTCTGCATCATGCTGCGGCCTCCTGCCGGATTGCTTCGAGTTCTTCGCGGGTGCCCATGATCCTGATCAGGCCCGCTTCGATGGAGCGGACTTCCTTGCGCAGGCCTTCCACTTCTTCGGGGCTGCTGACATTGAGCGCGTGGAGGTACAGGGTGGACGTTGACCGGTCCACTTCCACCACCAGCGAGCCCGGGATCAGCGAAATCACGTGCCCGGTGGCGGTGACCATCAGATCCTGGTGGCTCCGCAACGGCACCGCGACGACGGCGTTGATGACCCGCGGGCCGCGGACAGCCGCCAAGTACATCACCTCAACGCTGGCTGCCGCCACCCTGCCCAGGAAACGCAGGGCAAATGGCACTGCATAAAGAATGTTGAACCTGCCGCTGAGTTCCACCGGCGGCAGGTAGAAGATCCGGGCCACGAGCACGGCCAGCAACGCGCCGAAGAGCAAGTTGCCGGGGCTGAAGTCCTGCCACAGGGCGCCCCAGACAATCACCAGCCATACCAGCAGGGGCAGTTCCTGGCGGAGGGAAATCCGGCGGCGGCTCATTTGCCCCCACCGTCTTTCAGGGCCAGCGGGGGAACGTCCGTGTCCTCGCCCAGCACGGCCTGGATGTAGGCGGACCGGTCCAGCATTTCGTGGGCGGCCTGGTCCGAGACAGTGAACAACGGGCCCGCAAAAACAGTGAGTGACACGCCCAGGACCACCAGGCCCAGGGTTGACCCCACCATGGTGCGGGGCAGCAGCGTGACGTTTTTGCGGCCGGCCCGGCTGCCCGTATCCGAATCCTCCGGCTCGGCCAGCAGGACGGGGTCCGGGTGCTCGGCGTCCGAGGGCTTGCGCCAGAAGGCGCGGTTCCAGACCCTCGCAACGGCCAGCAGCGTCAGGAGGCTGGTGACCACGCCGCCGATCACCAGGGCGTAGGCCAGGGGCGTGCCCAGTTCGATGCCCGCCTGGATGAGCCCCACTTTCCCCAGGAAACCGGAGAACGGCGGGATCCCGGCCAGGTTCATGGCGGGGATAAAGAACAGCAGGGCCAGGATGGGTGACAGCTTGGCGAGGCCTGCCAGCCGGTCCACGGAGGAGCTGCCGCCGCGGCGCTCGATCAGGCCCGTAACCAGGAAGAGGCTGGTCTGGATGGTGATGTGGTGGGCCACGTAGAACACGGCGGCGCCCAGCCCGGCCACCGAGGACATAGCCAGGCCGAACACCATGTAGCCGATGTGGCTGACCAGGGTGAAGGACAACAGACGTTTGATGTCGCTCTGGGCCAAGGCGCCGAGGATTCCCACCACCATCGTCAGCAGCGCCGCCACCATCAGCGGGGTGTTCAGGCTGTCCCCGGGGAAGAGCAGGGTCTCCGTGCGCACCATCGCGTAGACGCCCACTTTGGTCAGCAGGCCGGCGAACACGGCGGTGACCGGCGCGGGCGCCGTGGGGTAGGAGTCAGGCAGCCAGAACGAGAGCGGGAACACGGCCGCCTTGATGCCGAAGGCCACCAGGAGCATCACGTGCAGCAGGGTCCGGGTTCCCTCGTCCAGGTCCGCGAGCTTGATGGCGAGGTCGGCCATGTTCACGGTTCCGGTGGCGCCGTAGACCATGGCGATGGAGATCAGGAACAGCACCGAGGACACTACGGAGACCACCACGTAGGTGACGCCGGCGCGGATGCGGGGGCCGGTCCCGCCCAGTGTCATCAGCACATAGCTTGCCGTCAGCAGGATCTCGAAGCCGACGTACAGGTTGAACAGGTCCCCGGACAGGAACGCGTTGGAGACCCCGGCCACCAGGATCAGGTAGGTGGGGTGGAAGATCGACACCGGCGCGTCCTGGTCGCCGTCGGCCATGCCCTGCCCCGTGGCGTAGACCAACACAGCGAGGCTAATGGCCGACGACACCACGAGCATGAGGGACGAGAACTGGTCCACCACCATGGTGATGCCCCACGGCGGCAGCCAGCCACCGATGGTCACGGCGGCCGTTCCGCCGTCCCACACGGAGGCCAGCAGCAGGCACTCCAGCAGGAGGGTCAGGGACAGCACGCCGATGCTGACCGCGCGCTGGGCGCGGGAGTGCCGGATCAGCAGGAAGGCCAGGGCGGCACCGAGGATGGGAAGTACGACGGCGAGCGGGGCAAAGCTTGCGATGTTCACTTCACACCTCCTTCGGGACCAGGGGTTACGTTCCGCGAGCCGGGTTGCTCTTCGGCGGCGGCATCCGCGGCAGGAATCTTCTTGGCACCGGCCGTGACGGAACCCCCGGCCCCTTCCGGGCCGTCCGCTGCCGTGGGGTGGTCCGAGACCGTGCTCCCGTCGCCGCCCAGCATGGTCAGGGGAAACTCGGAAGTCTCGGCCGGGATCGGCGCGTCGTCCTCCGCGTCGAAGCGGGGGGTCTCGGCGACGCGGAGGTCCTCGACGTCGTCCTGGATCTCGTCCTGGCGGGCCAGGACCCACGTGCGGTAGATGATGCCGAGCATAAAGGCCGTCACGGCGAAGGAGATCACGATCGACGTGAGGATCAGGGCCTGTGGCAGCGGGTCCGCGTACTCATGCGCGCCGGTGTCCTTGCTGTACAGGGGTGCCAGGCCGGCATAGCCGCCGGTGGCCAGGATCAACAGGTTAGTGGCGTTCGCCAGCAGCATCAGCCCGAGCAGGACGCGGGTGAGGCTGCGTTCCAGGATTAGGTAGATGCCGCACGCATACAGGGCACCCATCACGGTCAGCAGGGTCAGGTTGACGCTCATCCTCGGCCCCTCGCAGTGGTTTCGGCGGGGACGCCCACGGGTTCCCGCACCTGGGCAGTCGCAGGGGCGTCGTCGTCTGGCGCGTCCTCGGCGGGCGCAGTTCTCTGCTCTTCAAAGTGTTCGTCGATCTCGGAGCCCAGGCTGCGGAGGACGTCCAGCACCAGGCCGATCACCACAATGTAGACGCCGATGTCGAAGATGGTGGACGTAACGAACTTGATGTCCCCGAACACCGGCAGCCAGAGTTCGATGATGGCGGTCTGGAATACCTGGCCGCCCAGCAGCAGCGGCACCACACCGGACGCCGCCGCAGTGGCGAGCCCGATCCCCAGCAGGGTTCCGGCGCCCACGGGCGTGGCCTCGCGCAGTTCGAACCGGCCGCCGGCCAGGTAGCGGATGGCCAGGGCAAGTCCGGCAGTCAGGCCGCCGGCGAAGCCGCCGCCGGGCAGGTTGTGGCCGGCCAGGAGGAGGTAAAGCGAGAAGATGATCAGGGAGTGGAAGATCAGCCGCGTGACCACTTCAAAGATGATGGAACGCCGTTCCGGTGCCAGCGTGCGCCCCGCCACGATCCAGGCATCCCGGGCGGAGGCGGCGAATTTGCGGCTGATGGCCAGGGCCGCGGCTTCCCGCGACCCGGGATCCACTGCGACCTGGCGGCCTACGCTGCCCTCGGCAATAGTTGCAGAGACCCTGGTCCGGTCGCCGCGGCCGCGGACGAAGATGAGGCTGGCAACACCCGTGGCAGCCAGTGCAAGGACGGATATTTCACCGAAAGTGTCCCAGGCGCGGATGTCCACCAGGGTCACGTTGACGATGTTCAGCCCGCCGCCGCCTTCATAGGCAAGGCGCGGGAATTCCAGGGACACGGGGACGGCCACCCGGGCGCCCATGGCGTGGATGGCGGCGAAGACCATGGTGACGCCGAACGCCGCCCCGATAATCACGCGGACCACCCGGTACTTGCCGCCGGTGCGGTCACGGAGTTCCGCGGGCAGGCTTCGCATGGCCAGGACAAAGGCCACCAGGATGATGGTTTCCACAAGCATCTGCGTGAGGGCCAGGTCCGGCGCGCCCTGGAGCGCGAACATCAGGGCGATCCCGTATCCGGTGACGGACACCATCAGCACGGCGAGGAACCGTTTGTTGGCCTTGACCGCGGCCAGCGCGCCGATCACAATTCCCGCCCCGACTACGGGCTGCAGCGGCGAGTAGGGATCGATGAAGTACAGGTTGTCCGGCAGCGGCTTGCCCGCCAGCACCATGGCGGTCAGTGGCAGCGCAAACGCCATCGTGAGGATCACGGCGAGGTAGAAGTACAGGGAACCACGCTGCGTGCGGCCCGTAATCCAGACCGCGGTGTCGTCCAGGGCGCCGATGGTGAGCTGGTACATGCGGTCGCCGTCGATCCAGCCGGGAACGCGGGACTGCGCGCGGGCCACCAGGTTCCGTCCGAAGTACATCGCCAGGCCGAGGCCAAACGTGACGGCGGTCAGTCCCAGGGCGGGGGTGAAACCGTGCCACAGCGCAAGGTGGCCGGCCTGCTCGGCCGGTGTGCCGGCGTCGGACGCGGTGGAGGCGAACAGCGCGGCGTAGGGCTGGACCCAGGCGTCCACTGACGCCGGCCAGAGGCCGTAGACGATGCTGAGGACGCTGAGGACGGCCGGGGCTGCCAGGAAGGAAGGCTTGACCGCCTTGAACGTTGTCCTCTCAATCCCGGGCTTCACCGCGAACGCTCCCCAGATAAAGCGCGCACTGTAGGCGAACGTGAGAACGGACCCGAGGACGATGCCCACGAGCACCACCAGGCTCCAGGCCTCGCCGCCGGAAGCGTGGTGGACAAAGGCTTCCAGCACTGATTCCTTGGCCACAAATCCGGCGAGCAGCGGGACGCCTGCCATCGAGGCGGCACCGATGCCGGCCACTATTCCGAGCGCACGGGACTGCCCGAACACGCCGGACAGCTGGCGCACATCGCGGGTCCCGGCCTGGTGGTCGATGATGCCCACCACCAGGAACAGGGTGGCCTTGAACAGTCCGTGGGCCAGGAGCATCGCGAGGCCGGCGAGGGCCGCATCCGGAGTGCCCAGCCCCACCACCATGGTCAGGAACCCCAGCTGGCTAACGGTGCCGTAAGCCAGGATGAGTTTGATGTCGGTCTGCCGGAGCGCCCGGTAGCCGCCAACCAGCATGGTGGCAAGGCCCAGCCCCAGCACAATGGACTGCCAGTACGCGGTGTCGGAAAATCCCGGGGCGAGCCGCGCCACCAGGTAGATCCCGGCCTTCACCATCGCCGCGGCGTGGAGGTACGCGCTCACCGGGGTTGGCGCTGCCATGGCTCCGGGAAGCCAGAAGTGGAAGGGAACCAGCGCGGACTTGCTGATGGCGCCCACCAGGATAAGTACGACGGCGGCGGCGACGATTGCTCCGGAAGGTCCGCTGATCAGCGTGGGAGCCTGAGCCAGGATCGCCGAAATCCTGTACGTGCCGGCGCTGTGGCCCAGCATGATCAGGCCCACCAGCATGGCCAGCCCGCCCGCGGTGGTGACCATCAGTGCCTGCAGCGCCGAACGCCGGGCCGCCAGCCTGGTGCGGGCGAAGCCGATCAGCAGGTAGGACAGGATGGTGGTGAGTTCCCAGAAGATGAACATCAGCAGAAGATCGTCAGCGATCACCAGGCCGAACATTACTCCCGCGAAGGCGAGGAACTGGGCGCCGAAGCCTCCGAGATCCTGGTCCTTGAGGCTGAAGTACCGGGCGCAATAGACGAGCACCAAGGCGCCGACGCCCAGGATCAGGAGCGACATCACCCAGGCAAGGGGATCGAGCCGGAAGGCGAACTCAAGATCCAGCCCGGGAATCCACGGGAAGACGTCCGAGACCGCGCCGGCGTCCGAGTACACGGCGCCGTGCTGGAACAGCAGCCAGACAAAGGACGCTGCGGGCACAGCCGCCAGCGCGTAGAACGCGTTGCGACCCCAGGCCCGGAAGAGAAACGGCGCCACGGCAGCCACCGCAAAGTGCACGGCAAGGACTGTGATCACTGGTATCTCCGCAACGTCAGGGATTCGATTGTCAAAAGTTAGGGCAGGCGGTCATTCGTCAGGTTCGGTGGCCACAGTTTATCAAGGCACCACTGACACTTTTCCCGCCCCGGATCGCGGTCCCTGCAATCTCCCGGGTGTCCGGCGTACTATCACCGCGATGTTCGCCAGGGGCGGATACGATTCAGCCTATGAACACCGCCAGCGCTCCTGAGGCCATGCAGCCGTCATCGGAACTCGCGTCCGGAACCCAGGCCACCGCCAAGGGCCGGGTCCTCGCCTGGGCCGCCTGGGACTGGGGATCTGCGGCCTTCAACGCGGTAATGACCACCTTCGTGTTCACCGTCTACCTCACCTCCAATGCCTTCGGCGGCGAGGATCAGGCTTCGGCCGTTCTTGGCGGTGCACTGGCCATTGCGGGGATCGCCATCGCGCTGCTCGCTCCGGTGACCGGGCAGCGCTCGGACAACGGCGGGCGCCGCAAACTGTGGCTGGGAGTCAACACGGCCGCCGTCGCCATCCTGACGGGCCTGTGCTTCTTTGTGTTCCCGCGGCCGGAGTTCCTGCTCCTGGGCGTTTCACTGATCGCGCTGGGGAATGTGTTCTTTGAGTTCGCCGGCGTCAACTACAACGCCATGCTGGCCCAGATCTCCACACCGAAAAACATCGGCAAAGTCAGCGGATTCGGCTGGGGCATGGGCTACCTGGGCGGCATAGTGGCCCTGCTGATTGTGCTGCAGCTGTTTGTGCAGCCGAGCTTCGACTGGTTCGGCGCCTCCACCGAGGACAGCCTGAACATCCGGCTCGTGGCTGTGTTCTCCGCCCTGTGGTTCTTCATCTTCGCCCTGCCGGTGCTGTTCGCGGTCCCGGAACTCCCGCGCCCGGAGCGGGCCCGGCCCTTGGGTTTCCTGGCCTCCTACGGCCTGCTGATCCGCCGGATCAAGGCCATCTATGCCACCAGCCCGCACACCATATACTTCCTCCTGGCCAGCGCAGTGTTCCGGGACGGCCTCGCTGCCGTGTTCACGTTCGGCGGGATCATCGCGGCCGGCACGTTTGGCTTCGAGTTGTCCCAGGTCATCTTCTTCGCCATCTTCGGCAACGTCGTGGCGGCCGTCGGCGCCGTCATCGGCGGGTTCCTGGACGATCGTGTAGGGCCCAAGGCCGTGATCATGGGTTCCCTGGTGGGGCTGCTGGTCGCCGGGACCATGATCCTGGTCCTCGGCAACGAAAACTACATCTTCTTTGGCACGGCGTGGGCCGGCAGCACCACCTTCTGGGTCTTCGGGCTGTTCCTGTGCCTGTTTGTGGGGCCTGCCCAGTCCTCGTCGCGGGCTTACCTGGCCCGGCTGGCACCGCACGGCGAGTCCGGCGAGCTGTTCGGCCTTTACGCCACCACCGGCCGTGCCGTCAGTTTCCTGGCCCCGGCGCTGTTCACCCTGTGCATCACGCTGGCCACTCCGCTGGTGGCCCCTGGCGAGGCACAGCGCTGGGGAATCCTGGGCATCATGGTGGTGCTGCTCGCCGGCCTGCTGGTCCTGCTGCCGGTGAAGTCGCCGGACAAGACCGCCATCGCCGTGGTTCCAGCCTCCTAGCGCGAACGGGCACTTCAGCCCGAAACCGGCCTGCAAAGACTAGGCTGGTGGTATGAACGTGGACGAGACTGACCTCCCCGGCATGGGCCGGCGGAAGGACTTCATGACGACTTCCGGCCGCCGCATCGGCGTCGTGGAGCTGCGCGAGGGCACGATGGAACTCATCGTTTCCACTTGGGACGATCCCGACACCTGCCAGGCGTCGATTCCCCTGACCGGCGATGAGGCCGCCACCCTGGGTAACCTCCTGGGCGGGCAGCACCTTGCCATGAAGCTGACTGAAGAGCACCGGGAGATCCCGGGCATCGTGACCCGGCAGTTCTCCATCGCCCCGGAATCCCCGTTCCAGAACCAGCCCATGGGGAAGGCCTGCATCCGCACCCGCTGCGGAGTCTCGATCGTGGCGATCATGCGTGAAGGCGAAGTGCTCCCGTCGCCGGGACCCGACGTCGTACTTCACTCCGGTGACCTCCTCGTTGCAGTTGGAACGCAAGAAGGCCTCGATTCGGCGGCCGACATCCTGCGCAACGGCTGAGCGTCATGGACCCGCTGGCCCTGACCCTCATTGAACTGGGGGCCGTTGTGTTCTGCCTTGGCCTCCTGGCCAGGCTGGCCGGACGGATCGGAATGTCACCCATCCCGCTCTACCTCGTTGGCGGACTCGCCTTCGGCGCAGGCGGTGTGGTCAAACTCGAAGGTATGCACGAATTCGCACATCTCTCGGGCGAAATCGGCGTGATCCTGCTGCTGCTTATGCTCGGTTTGGAATATACGGCTGCCGAGCTTTTCACCGGTCTGCGCAGGTCCTGGCAGGCCGGTGTTCTTGACCTGGTGCTGAATTTCCTGCCCGGCGCGGCGCTGGCGCTCCTGCTCGGCTGGGGAACGGTGGGCGCCATGGTTATGGGCGGTGTCACGTACATATCGTCCTCAGGGATCGCCGCCAAAGTCATCACGGACCTGGGCCGGATCGGTAACCGCGAGACCCCCGTGGTGCTGTCCATCCTCGTGTTCGAGGACCTGGCCATGGCTGTGTACCTGCCCATCCTCACCGCCACCCTCGCGGGCGTGAGCTTCCTGGGCGGGCTCACCACGGTAGCAATCTCGCTGGCCGTGGTCACCGTCGTATTAATGGTGGCGCTGCGGCACGGCCACCGTGTATCAAAAGCGGTGCACAGCGAAAACTCCGAAGTATTCCTGCTCAACCTGCTCGGCGCCGCACTGCTGGTGGCCGGCGTCGCGTCAGCCCTGCAGGTTTCGGCCGCAGTGGGCGCGTTTATGTTGGGTATAGCGATCTCGGGGGCTACCGCCCACAGCGCCACCCGGATCCTGGAACCGCTGCGGGATCTCTTTGCGGCCATCTTCTTTGTGGCCTTCGGGCTCAACACAGACCCGTCGACCATCCCGCCGGTACTCGGCTGGGCTCTGATCCTGGCGGCCATCACTGCCACCACCAAGATGCTCACGGGCATCTGGGCTGCCAAACGCGCCGGAATTGCACGCCGGGGCCGCTTCCGTGCAGGCGCCGCCCTGATTGCCCGCGGCGAGTTCTCCATTGTGATCGCCGGCCTGGCCGTGGCGTCTGGCGTGGTCCCGGACGATCTCGCCGCCCTGGCAACCGCCTACGTGCTGATCATGGCCGTCCTCGGGCCGCTGGCCGCGCGCTATGTGGAACCGGTGCTCAAGGCGTTCGGCGGGCCTGTCCGGTTGGCCGCGAAGGCGTAGGCCAAGCACGCTCCCCGCGCCGAGAGGTGCGGCTCAGACCTCGGTGCGGTGGAAGTTCAGGTGGCTGCGGCTGGCTGTCGGCCCACGCTGGCCCTGGTAGCGGTTGCCGTATTCGCCGGAGCCGTATGGGAACTCGGCCGCAGAGGTCAGCCGGAAAAAGCACAGCTGGCCGATCTTCATGCCGGGCCACAGCTTGATGGGCAGGGTGGCCATGTTGGACAGCTCCAGCGTGACGTGGCCGGAAAACCCCGGATCAATGAACCCGGCCGTGGAGTGCGTCAGCAGGCCCAGCCGGCCCAGGGACGACTTGCCCTCCAACCGCGCAGCAATGTCGTCCGGCAACGTGACGGCCTCGTAGGTGGAACCCAGGACAAACTCGCCGGGGTGCAGGATGAACGGCTCACCGCTCTCCACCTCCACAAGCCGCGTCAGCTCGGGCTGCTCTTCGGCGGGGTCGATGTGCGCGTACTTATGGTTGTCGAAAAGTCGGAAGAACCGGTCGATCCGCACGTCCACCGAGGATGGCTGGACCATCGCGGGATCGTACGGTTCGAGGACGATCCGTTGGGTGTCTAGTTCGGCACGAATGTCGCGGTCAGAGATCAGCACCGTCCCAAATTACTATGCGTTGTCCACAGCGCACACTTTTTCGTTGTTGCTGTCGCCTAGTGGGGCTAATGTGGCCTCAGCATGTCAGCCGCCGGATGGTCTCCCGGTTGGTACAACTAAACTGATCTGGGGTTGGTTTTGAATAAATCTGCGGCGCCCGCCGTTGTGGCCATGTTGTGCGCGCTCGCCCTCGTGTCCCCGGCCGCCGGCATGTATTCCGGCCCGCCGGCGAATGCGCCAGTCCAGGCTGGTGCTTTGGGGCCGCGCACGGTCACGTTGGGACCGTCGGGAACAGCGGACGACGGCGGCGCACCCGACGTTGTGACCGGCACCGGTTCCCCGCTCGCCCCGGCCGTGGAACCGGTGATCACACCCGCGTCACCCGCCGGAGAAGGCACGTCAGGGACCGCAGCGGCGCCGACGACGGCCACGGTGGCTGCCCCCGGGACCACCACGCCCGAACCAGTCGCGCCCGAGCCGCCCTCCCTGCCGCCCCTCTGGGCCCCCGAATCCGAACTGGCCCACAACAAAACCGCGGCTCCCACCCTGTCGGCTCCCACCGCTCCAGCCCCCGCAACGGAATCACTTACTACCGAATCCCTTGGCACCGAGGCCCTCGTGCCGGACAGCAACACGGCCGCCATCCTCACGGTTTTCAACGAAATCAACAACTACCGGGTGTCCAAGGGCCTGGCCCCGGTCAAGTACCACCCCACGGTGGCCGGCATGGCGCAGGAATGGTCCGACAGCATCGCGTCCCGGGACGTCATTGAGCACCGTGCCAGCTTCTGGACCGACCCCCGCGCCCTGAACCCGAGCAGCGGCGGTGAGGTCATTGCCATCCGCACGGACCGCAACGCGGCCCAGCTAGTCGAGTGGTGGAAAAGCTCCGCCGGCCACAACGCCATGCTGCTGGACCCGCGCTTCAACGTCATGGGCGCCGGGATCTCGTACACGAACAATCTGTACACCATCTGGGGTGTGGTGAACTTCTTCGGCTACACCACTCTCCCTGCCGGCACCGTCACGTCGCCCGGGGGCAGTTCCGCCGGCGGGGGCGCCTTCCCCCCTCCGCCGCCGACCTTGTGCGACCCGGCCGTCAAACACATGCCGCCCACCCTGGATTTGAGCAGCGCGGCGATCAACAGTGCCGCTGATCTGGTGACCATCAACGCCTCGGGCCAGCTCATCAACCGCCCCTCCACAGGGAACAGGACCTTTGGTGCTGCCAAGGTCATCGGCTCCGGTTTCGGGACGGCCAAGGAAGTGTTCACCCCCGACTGGGACCGCGACGGCGTCTATGACCTCCTGACCCAGTGGACCAACGGCAACCTGACCCTGCACCGGGGCATCGCCACCGGCGGGTTCCAGGCGTCGGTCACCCTGGGCAGTGGCGGCTGGGAAACCCTCACGCTGGCCGTCGGCGGCTGGTGCGCCAACAACCGGCTCCCCCAGCTGGTCGCCCTGGATACCGGCGGCAACCTGTATCTCTACCCGAACGTGGGCCTGGCCGACATGTCCTCGCGCACCGTCATGGCGACCGGCGTGACGGCCAGGAAGCTGAGCATGGTGGATTATGACGCCGACGGTTTCCAGGATCTCCTGGCCATTAGGTCCGACGGCGGTGTGCAGCTTTACCGCGGAGCTGGCACTCCGGCGCCACGCGCCGAAGCCCGGCTCACCGTCGCCACTGGCTGGACCGATGTCACCGGGATCCGTCCGCTGCGCGACGTGACAGCCCTGAACTCCACGGGGGTGGCACTGCGCCGGGCCAATGACGTGGTGCAGTACTGGAACCTGAGCACCGGAACCCTGGCGTCGCCGTCGAACATCACCGGAAGCTGGGCGGGCCAGCGGCTGGCGCAGTAGCCCTCAGGCGGCCGTCCGTATTTCCAGGACATCCTTGAGCCGTGCGAGCTGGGACACTTCGGCCCTGATGGTGCGCTGGATGCCGGTGTTCATCAGGCCCAGGAGGCCTTTGGGCTGGTATTCGAGGGCGAACCTGACCCGGGTGCCGGCCGGTTCGGTGCTGAGGTAGTACCCGCCGGTGGGCTGCGAGGGTCCGGAGATCACACGGAACTGGATCTCGGCGCCCGGCCTGGCCTGCGTTATTTCAAAGTCGGCGGGGATTGTCCGTCCTGACCGGCCCGTGGTTGTCTGCCGGTACACAGCGCCCTTGGTTCCGGCGGCACCGGACATCAAGTCGATGCTGCGGATGCCCTTGCGCCATAGGGGAAGGTTCATTCCGTCCACCAGGAACGCGTACACGGTCATTGCGTCGCACCGGATAAGCACCTCGTGCTCTGCAAATACCATGGGAGTCCTTAGTTAGCGGCCGGTCAGGTGGTAGCCCGCCCCACCCCCATGACACCGCAGCTAACGGGTTCAGAGTAGCCACTCGGCCCGCCCCGGACCTAGCCACCGACAGCGCCGTTATTGAAGAGTTACTGGATGACGCGGCCGGTAGCGGCCATCCCGGCGGACACGGGTCCAGTGTGTGGTCACTGTTGCTGGCGCGTGATCGCATCTGCGCTAAGCTAAGTTCTGCCCCGCTCAAAACGGGGCGATGCGGCTGTAGCTCAATGGTAGAGCGCTAGCTTCCCAAGCTTGATACGCGGGTCCGATTCCCGTCAGCCGCTCCAATCTTTCTCACCACCTTTTTCGCACCACAGCAGCTGGCCCGCCGGCACGGCGACTCCCACTCCATACGGCCATCACCCGGGGGCTGTTAGGCCCGGCCGTGTATCGTCAGAAGTCAGGAACCTCTTCGGTTCCGCTACAGGAGCAATCATGGCTGACAAGTCCCCGCGTCAAGCAGCATCCAAAAAAGCCGGCAAGTCCATCAAGGAAAAGCGCGCCGACAAGCGGGCCGCCGGAGCGCCGGCCACCTCCCTGGACATCACGTCCAAGGCCGCAAAAAAGAAGTGAGTGGCCAACAGAGCCACCTGACCCTCGGCGTCCTGGCATCCACCCGGAAACCGGACGAACGCCGCCTCCCCATCCACCCCCTGCATTTCGAGCGGATCGCTCCGGAACTGCGCCAGCGCATCATCCTGGAGCAGGGCTATGGTGAGCGCTTCGGCGTCTCGGATGACCAGCTCTCAACCCTCGTGGGCAAAATGGCCACCAAGGAAGCGCTGCTGGCGGAGGCCGACGTCGTACTCCTGCCCAAGCCGCAGCCGGAGGACCTCGCGGAACTGCGCGACGGCCAGATCCTCTGGGGCTGGCCGCACTGCGTCCAGGACCGCGCCATCACCCAGCTGGCCATCGACAAGAAGCTCACGCTCATCGCCTTCGAAGCAATGAACCACTGGGCGAGCGACGGCGGATTCGGGCTTCACGTGTTCCACAAAAACAACGAGCTGGCCGGCTACTGCTCGGTGCTTCATGCGCTCTCGCTCACCGGCTCCACGGGTGACTACGGCCGCCGACTCAGTGCCGTGGTGATCGGCTTCGGCGCGACCGCCCGCGGCGCAGTGACCGCGCTGAACGCGCATGGCATCCACGACGTTCAGGTGCTGACCAACCGCGGAGTTGCGGCAGTTGGTGCCCCGATCCACTCGGTCAACATCGTCCAGTTTGATCACGACGACAAGGCACCCTTCCTGAGCCAGGTCATCACCGAGCGGGGCCGGGTTCCGCTGGCGCCGTTCCTGGCCGAGAGCGACATCGTGGTCAACTGCACGCTGCAGGATCCGAACAATCCGCTGACGTATTTGCGGAGTGAGGACCTCGCGGCGTTCAGCCCGGGCAGCCTGATCGTGGATGTTTCGTGCGACGAGGGAATGGGCTTCAGCTGGGCGCGGTCCACCACGTTCGCAGAACCGATGTTTACCATCGGCGACCACATCAACTATTACGCGGTGGACCACAGCCCGTCCTACCTCTGGAATTCCTCCAGCTGGGAGATCAGCCAGGCCCTGCTGCCGTTCCTTGAGACCGTCATCGGCGGCCCCGCGGAGTGGGATGGGAACGAAACCATTTCCCGCGCCATCGAAATCCGCGAAGGCGTGGTCCTCAACAAGGACGTGCTGGAGTTCCAGCGGCGCGAGGCCGAGTACCCGCACCTGCCGGCTTAGGCTCTGCAGACTGTGGGCCGGGGCGTAGACGCCGCGGCCCACAGTCTGCAGCCCTTTACGCCATGGCCACCTACGCCGCGGCCACCCGTCTGACGATCCGCAGCGGGTGGCGGCGGTCCTTGAGGTCCACCCTGAGCGCCAGCGCGCCTTTTCGGGCCAGGACGACGGCGACAGTCACCGCGGCGAGCGCCGGCACCCCGCCGGACACCATGAGTGCCACGTGCGGGTCCACGTGCTCGGCGATCCACCCGAGCATGGGCCCGCCGATGGCCTGGCCGCCGATCAGCACCATGATGTACAGGCTCATGACCCGGCCGCGGATGCCCATGTTGGAGCTGATCTGGACCAGCTGGTTGGAGCCGGTCAGGAACATCAGGCACCAGAATCCGGACAGGACCATCACCACGCTGAACCAGAGCATGGACGGCGCCAGGGCGGCCAGGCACAGCATCAGGCCATACATTCCCGCGCAGAACACCACGGAGCGGAGCCGCAGGTGGCGGCGCCGTGTGGACGCGACAGCACCGGCCAACGCCCCCAGTGCCACCAGGGCGTTCAGCAGGCCATAGCCGCCGGCGCCGACGTCGAACACGTGGTCCGCGAACGCGGCGAGCAGCACGGGCAGGCTCATGGCGAAGACGGAGATGAAGCCGGCCATCAGCCACGGCCAGTAGATGGTGGGCTTGCTGAGCGCGTACTGCAGTCCTTCCCGCAGCATGCCCTTCTTCTTGGGCGCGGGGGCACTGACGAACAGTTGGTCCTTGCGCAGGAGCAGCAGCATGGCCACGGTGGAGCAGCAGGCCAGCGCATTCGCGGCGAAGGCCCAGCCGGCGCCGACAGCGGTGAGCAGCAGTCCCGCCAGTGCCGGACCGATCAGCCCGCCCAGCTGGAACGTCGTGGAGTTGACGCTGATGGCGTTCCGGAGGTATTTGGGGCCCACCAGTTCGTTGACGAACACCTGGCGCGCGGGCTGGTCCAGCACGGTGACCAGGCCCAGCAGCAGCGCGATGACGTACACGTGCCACACTTCGATGGCGCCGGTCAGGGCAAGTGCCGCGAGCGCTGCGGCGAGGACCGCTGCCAGGCTCTGGCACAGGATGAGGATCCGGCGCTTGGCGAACCGGTCCGCCATCATGCCGCCCCACGGCCCCAACAGCAGCGACGGCATGAACTGCAGCGCCACGGTGATGCCCACGGCGGTGACGGAACCGGACAGTTCCAGCACCAGCCAGTCCTGGGCGATCCGCTGCATCCAGAGCGCGACGACGGCGACAAAGTGCCCGATCGCGAAGATGCGGAAATTGGGGACTTTCAGGGAGATAAACGTTTGCCGCCAGGGGAGGTGTTCACTGACGACGGCGATGGGTTGGGTCTGGGCGGAGGCGGCGGTAGCGGACGCGGAGGCGGAGTCGATGACGGGCTGGCTGACGGTTGCCGACGTTGGCGGTGGGGGTGCCACAGGGATGTCCTCAGGGAAGCGGGCGGACTGGGATGCTTCCCACGCTAGGCTGGTTCCAGGTGATTATGTAGCCCTATCTCGCCTATAACTACCATTGCAAAGCGTAATAACGCCCACTCTGACGTGGGTGGACAGTCAGCCCGCAGCCAAAGGAGTCCACTGTGTACGAACCCACCCAGCTCCGTTCCTTCCTGGCCGTAGCCGAGACGCTCAGCTTCACCAAGGCCGCGGAGCGCCTGGGCCTGGCACAACCCACCGTCAGCCAGCATGTCCGCAAGCTGGAGACGGCGGCGAAGCGCATCCTCATCAGCAGGGACACCCGCGACGTCCGGCTCACGGACAACGGTGACGCGATGGCCGGCTTCGCCCGCACCATCCTTTCGGCCCACGATGCCGCCACCCGTTACTTCTCCGGCTCGGCCATGCGGGGCCGGCTGCGGTTCGGCACGGCAGACGACCTGGCCATCACCGGCCTCCCCCGGATCCTTCGGGAGTTCCGCCAGGTCTATCCACAGATCAACCTTGAGCTCACCGTTGGCCAGAGCGACCAGCTGTATAAGAAACTCAATGCCGGCCAGCTGGACCTGGTGTTTGTGAAGTGGGTGGCTGGCGTCAAGGACGGCACCGTGGTCCAGCACGACACGTTTTCCTGGGTGGGGCTGGAACAGACGTCACTGGAGCCGGGGCATCCCGTACCGCTGATCTCATACCCCTCCCCCAGCCTCAGCCGGAAGCTGGCCATCGATGCACTGGAATCAAGCGGCCGGACCTGGCGGATCACGTGCACTACCCGGCAGATCAGTGGTGTCCTGGCGGCACTCCGGGCAGGCATCGGCGTGGCTGTGATGCCGACGTCGCTGGTTCCCGAAGACCTCAAGATCATCACCCGCCGGTTCGACCTGCCTCCAGTGGGCGATGTGGATTTCACCCTGATCCGGAACCCGCTGGCCAACGCCGAAGTGATCGATGCGCTGACCCAGACCATCGTCGGGCGGACGCTCAAGAAGTCGGTTTGACCGAATTTGCCGCAGGAATCAGGGCTGGAAACGAACCATTGAAGTAAAAGCCCGCCTCGCCTATGCTGGAATATCCATGGGTCAAGCAGTGGCCGGTTCAACACTACGAGTGCGCCATGCAGCCCATGATGCGGCCGCACTCGGGATAGGCAGCCAATGACGACAGCCGAGAACACCCATTTACACACTGTATATACCCAGCGACATAGCACCGTACGGCCGCTGGTCACGCATCATTCCAGCCACAACGCCGGCATTTCGCGGGCTGCCGAGTACATCGGCAAGCCCACGTGCGACAAATGTGGCACGGATGAATTCATCTATCTCGAGTCCTACATTCCACCGGTTTACCGGCGTGACGGGGCGGTCAGGACACTGGGCGAAGTCGCCTACACCTGCACCCGTTGCGAAGATTTCTCAGCCCACAATGTTCCTGCATCGTGGACTCCCCCAGGCTGGTATCTGGGCTAATTTACGCACGGTCTCCCGGCTCGCTCCAGGCTCGCCGAGCGCAGCCACCGGATCACCACTCAACTATTCAATAGCGAAGGCCCGGAACCCGCCACGATGGCGGCCGCCGGGCCTTTCGTTTTGTTGGGTTCCGGCCCGCCCTAGATCAGCTCATCGGAGAGGTGGTTCGGGGTGCCGAAGCGGTGGGCCGTGATGCTGATGGCCTGCTCGTGCAGGAACGGCAGAAGCTCTACCCGTCCGGCTTCGGTGACCGCGTGGGCGTAGATCGCCAGGTCAGGACGCCCGTCCGTGGCATCCGCGAGGGCGGTGGCGTCGCCGCCGATCAGGCGGATTCGCGCGCCGGACAGTTTGCCGGCCGCGGCGAGGCGTGCCGCCGAAGCCAGCCAGCCGGCGTCGGACTCCACAGCGACCGTGATGTCCAGTCCGGTGAGCACGGCGCGCAGCTGTGCGGGAAGTTCGACGGCGGTGGACACCGTCAGTGCCGAACCGGCCAGGACACCGGCCGCCACGGTCCGCACGAGGTGGGCCAGCGGGGCACCTTCGGAGAGCCGCACGGTGACCGGCAGCGCACGGTAGCGGAAGATGTTCCGTTCCGCGCTCAGGCCGGAAACGTCCTTGGCGGTACCGAACTCATCGGCCCAGGCCAGGGCATCGGACCCGAGGGAGCGCTGCAGCGACTCAATCTCAGCCGGCTGCAGTTCGCCTGCGACGGCGTTCTGGATGCGGCCGACACCCGCGTGGGTGACGGCTCGCGTGGCTGAGGCGTCCGCGCTGACCCAGTGGCCGAGGCCGGTGAGGTAGTTGGGTCCGCCGGCTTTGGTTCCGGCGCCGACGGCGGATTTCTTCCAGCCGCCGAAGGGCTGGCGCTGCACGATGGCGCCGGTGATGCCGCGGTTCACGTAGAGGTTGCCGGCCTGGATGGTCTCCAGCCAGGTGCCGAGCTCGTCCGGGTCCAGGGCGTGCAGGCCGGCGGTGAGGCCGTACTCGACCTGGTTCTGGATGGCGATGGCTTCTTCGAGCGTGTCAGCGGTCATGACGCCGAGGACCGGTCCGAAGAATTCGGTGAGGTGGAAGTATGATCCGCGGCGGACGCCGTAGCGCACGCCGGGGCTCCACAGGCGGCCGGTTTCGTCGAGCTTCTTCGGTTCCACCGCCCAGGTTTCGCCTTCGCCCAGGGTGGTGAGGGCGTTCAGGAGCTTGCCGTTGGCGGGCTCGATGATGGGGCCCATCTGGCTGGTGGGGTCCTCCGGGTAGCCCACCTTCAGCGAGGTGACGGCGTCGACGAGCTGGTTGTGGAAGCGCCTGGACTTGGCAACGGAGCCCACCAGGATCACCAGGGACGCTGCCGAGCACTTCTGGCCGGCATGGCCGAACGCCGAGTACGCCACGTCCTTGGCCGCCAGGTCGAAGTCGGCGCTGGGGGTAACGATGATGGCATTCTTGCCGCTGGTTTCGGCCAGCAGCGGCAGGTCCTTGCGGAAGGAGCGGAAGAGTTCCGCGGTCTCGTAGCCGCCGGTCAGGATCACGCGGTCCACCGACGGGTGGGAGATCAGTTGCTGGCCGAGTTCACGCTCGCCGAGCTGGACCATGGTCAGCACGTCGCGCGGGACGCCGGCTTCCCAGAGTGCTTCGATCATCACGGCACCGCTGCGGCGGGCCTGCTTCGCGGGTTTGATCACGACGGCGGAGCCGGCGGCGAGTGCCGCGAGGGTGGACCCTGCCGGGATGGCGACCGGGAAGTTCCACGGCGGGGTCACCACGGTGAGTTTGGCCGGGACGAACGTGGCGCCGTCGATCTTTTCCAGCTTCCGGGCAGACTCGGCGTAGTAGTGGGCGAAGTCCACGGCTTCGCTGACCTCGGGGTCTCCCTGGTCGATGGTTTTGCCGGTTTCGCTGGCCATGACCTCCAGGAGGTCGGCGCGGCGGGCCTCGAGGACGTCGCCGGCGCGGTGCAGGATCTCGGCGCGCTCGTCGCCGGACAGGGCGCCCCAGGCCTTGCCCTTCTCGACGGCGGTGGCGATGACGGTGTTGAGGGTGTCCGCGTCACTGATGGTGGCGGCGTCGACGGCGGCGTTGCCCAGCGTGGAGGACGGGACGCGGTCCAGGATGGCGCGGCCCCAGTCCCGGTTGGCGGGCAGCGAGGGGTCGGTGTCCGGGGTGTCCTTGAACGAATCGTGCGGCAGGGGCTGCGGCGGGAGGCTGCGGTTCTGCTGCCGGTTGGCCGGGGGGACCTCGTCGTCGAGCCTGTCCAGGGAGGCGAGGAAGCGCTGCTTCTCGCGCTCGAACAGCACGTCGTTTTCACTGAGCTCAAACACCGCGGACATGAAGTTGTCCTGGCTGGCGCCCTCTTCGAGGCGGCGGATCAGGTAGGCGATGGCGACGTCGAACTCGGCCGGGTGCACCACCGGGGTGTAGAGCAGCAGCGAGCCGACGTCCTTCTTGACCGCTTCAGCCTGGCCTTGCGCCATGCCCAGCAGCATCTCGAATTCGATGCCGGACTCCACACCGCGCTGTTTGGCGAGCAGCCAGGCGAAGGCGATGTCGAAGAGGTTGTGGCCGGCCACGCCGATCCGGACGTTGTTGATCCGG
Organism: Pseudarthrobacter sp.; assembly: GCF_036675385.1. NCBI lineage: Bacteria > Bacillati > Actinomycetota > Actinomycetes > Micrococcales > Micrococcaceae > Pseudarthrobacter > Pseudarthrobacter sp. The sequence goes on from NZ_JAKFFD010000020.1 coordinate 24,168, forward strand.
TCCGGGTGCAGCGAGTAGTTGATGACGCGCTTGTAGTTGGTGTCCGAGTCCTGCTTGGTGTGCCAGGTGGCCAGCGGCCAGTCGTGCAGCGAGGACTCCACGTGTTCCATGGGCAGGTTGGCGCCCTTGACCACGCGGACCTTGATCGCGGCGCCGCCGTTGGCGCGGCGTTCGGCAGCCCAGTCCTGCAGGCGGATCATCGCGGAAAGGGCGTCCGGGAGGTAGGCCTGCAGCACAATGCCGGCCTCAAGATTCTTGAACTCCGGCTTGTCCAGGATCCTGGTGAAGACCGCGATGGTCATGTCCAGGTCCTTGTATTCCTCCATGTCCAGATTGATGAACTTCGCCGCCTGGCCGCCATGGGCGAAGGAGGCGGCGCGTTCGAACAGCGGCGTAAGCTTCTCGACGACGTGCTCCACGGCCTCATCGAACGCCCACGGCGAGTGCGGGGCCACGGTGGAGGAAACCTTGATGGAGACGTAGTCCACGTCCGGGCGGGCCAGGAGTGTGTGGGTTCCCGCGAGCCGGCGGGATGCCTCGTGCTCGCCCAGGACGGCCTCGCCGAGGAGGTTCACGTTGAGCTTGATGCCGTCCTTGCGGATCCTGGCGATGGCCGGGCCCAGCTTGGCGTCGGTGGCGTCGACGATCAGGTGGCCCACCATCTCGCGGAGCACCCGGCGGGCGATCGGGATGACCACCTGCGGCAGGACCGGTGCCATGGTGCCGCCGAGGCGGACGGCGCTGCGCATGTACCAGGGCAGGAACGCCGGGACCTTGGGCGCCAGGGCGGCGAGGTTGCGGGCAGCGACGCGGAGGTCTTCGGGGCGGACCACGCCGTCCACGAAACCCACCGTGAAGTCCAGCCCGTTCGGGTCCTTCAAAACGCCAGCTAGCTGCTCAGCAGAGGCATCCACGGGAACTTTCGAAGCCTCGGTCAGCCAGCGGCGCACCAGCCCGATTGCTTCCCCGGCCAAGGCCTGGGCTTCGGGCACGTGGGACGTGGCGGCAACGGCCGGTTCGGTGGCCGTCTTCCCGGTGAAGACGCCGGGCTCCGTTGAAATGTTGGTCATATCTAACACTCGTTCTTTCCGTTGGTGAGGTCGCTCTTTCCATCAGTATGATCTTCCGGTCACGTAAGATAAAGCGATGTTTTCTGAGCAATACAGGTTAGAAAACTCAACGATTCAAAATCCCGTCCGAACGGTCAGGAAATCCCCGAGTTTTGGCAACGCTCTCTCACTTAAAGCGGGTTCTTGGGCAACCCTCTCGCACTTAATGCGGGTTCTTGGGCAACCCTCTCGCACTCGATCAAAAACGACCAGTAACGGACGAACCCTCCCCCACAGAATGTGAGAGAGGGTTCGTCGTTCGCGCCCCGAAAGGTGAGAGAGCGTTTGGTGAAAACGTGCAGGAAGTGAGAGAGCGTCCGGTGGTGGGCGAGTGGACGCCCGGAAGGCCGGTGTCAGCCGATGGGGCGGTGCATCTCCACGGCTTCCTCGTGGCGCGGGCTGTCCGGGTTCATCAGGGAGTGTTTGCGGCCGTAGAAGAAGTAGATGGCCAGGCCGATGACCAGCCAGATGAGGAAGCGCCACTTGGTGTCGGCCGGGAGCTGCCAGATGAGCAGCGCAGAGGCCAGGACGCCGAAGGCCGGGATGAACGGCATCAGGGGCAAGCGGAACGTACGGGGTGCATCAGGCTTCTTGTAGCGGAAGACGATCACGGCGAGGCAGACCACCACGAACGCGGCCAGGATCCCGATATTGGTGAGGTCGGCGACGGCCTTGATCGGGAACACGCCGGCCAGCAGGGCGGAGGAGACGCCGGCGATCCAGGTCACGCGCTGCGGGGTTCCGTGCTTGTCCGTTCCCGCGAACCAACCGGGGAGGAGGCCATCGCGGCTCATGGAGAACCAGACGCGGGTGACGCCGAGCAGGAAGGTCAGCATCACGGTCAGGATGGACAGCACCGCGAACACCGAAATGATGGTGGCAATCACGGGCAGGCCCACGCTGGTGAAGGCGGAGGCGAATCCGGCGGCGGGATCGATGTCCTTGTAGTTCTGCATGCCGGTCAGGACGAGGGTGGCCGCGACGTAGAGCAGCATGGCGATGATCAGGGACAGGACGATGGCCTTGGGCATGTGCTTCTTGCCGTCCGTGGCCTCTTCGGCCGCGGTGCTCATGGCGTCGTAGCCGAACACGGCGAAGAACACTGTTGCAGACCCTGCCAGGACCGGGCCGAACCCGCTGGGCATAAACGGGTTGTAGTTGTTGGTGTCGATGTAGAAGACACCCAGGCCGATGATAAAGAGGATCAGGACAACCTTGATGGCGACGGCCACAAGCTCGAACCGGCCGAATGCCTTGGTTCCGCGGGACAGGATCCAGGTCACCAGCAGGCAGACCAGGATGGCGGGAATGTTGACAATGCCGCCCGTGCCCTCATCCGCCGTCGAGGTCATCCAGACAGGAAGGTGGATGCCGATTCCGGACAGGAACGCCTCAAGGTAACCGGAGATGCCAATGGCCACTACGGCCACGATCGCGATGTATTCGAGTAGCAAGTCCCAGCCGATAAACCAGCCGATCACCTCGCCCAGCGCAACATAGCCGTAGGTGTAGGCAGAGCCTGCCCGTGGAATCATGCCGGCGAATTCCGCGTACGACAGGGCCGCCGCGGCGGATGCCAGGCCGGCAATAAGGAACGAGATCAGCACCGCGGGCCCCACACCCGGGTTTTCTTCACTGCCCGCCGCCACCAGGCCCGCGAGGGAGAAGATCCCGACGCCGATGATGCCGCCGACGCCGATGGCCGTGAGCTGCCACAGCCCCAGGGACTTGAACAGACCGCTGTGCTTGTTCTCTTCTTCGATGTCATCGAGTGGCTTGCGCCGCATGATCGACTGGGACATATCTTTAGGGCTCATCGGGAACTCCTGCGTGGGGTGCGGCCCCATCACGGCGCCCCGGAAGGGGCTGTGACGGGGGTAACTCAGGTACACCAGTATGCAAGCGCAATTGCATTAGATAAAGTGACTACTTCTAACCAATATTCATTAGATTCATCAAGGAATGTGGCCATGCTCGATGTCCGTCGCCTGCGGCTTCTCCGCGAACTGAAGATCCGGGGCACGCTGGCGGAGGTGGCGGAGGCTCTGCAGTACAGCCCGTCGTCGGTCTCCCAGCAGCTTGCGCTGCTGGAAAAGGAAGTGGGAGTGGAGCTGCTCCGGAAGACGGGGCGGCGCGTGCAGCTGACGCCCCAGGCCGAAGTCCTGGTGGCGCACACCGCCCAGCTGCTCGAAACCCTGGAGCAGGCGGAGGCGGACCTGGCGGCGTCGCTGACCACCGTCACGGGCACGGTACGGATTGCGGTGTTCCAGTCCGCGGCCCTGGCGCTGATGCCGGACACACTCTCGCGGATGACGGCGGAGTACCCGGAGGTCCGGATCGAAATGATCCAGCGCGAACCCGAAACGGCCCTTCATGAGACGTGGGCACGCGATTTTGACCTGGTCATCGCCGAACAGTATCCGGGCCACGCCGCCCCGCGGTACCCGGAGCTGGACCGCATCAAGCTGACCACTGACGCGATCAGGCTGGCCGTTCCGCCGGCGGATTCCAGCCGGCCGCCCATCACGTCGCTGGAGGACACTGCCGCGCTGCCCTGGGTTATGGAGCCCCGCGGCGCAGCCTCCCGGCACTGGGCGGAGCAGGCCTGCCGGAGTGCAGGATTCGAGCCCGATGTGCGCTTCGAAACAGCGGACCTGCAGGCGCAGATCAGGCTGATCGAGTCCGGAAATGCCGTGGGGCTGATGCCGGACCTCGTCTGGACGGGACGGGGCACCACCGCCCGGCTGCTGGATCTGCCGGGGCATCCGCGAAGGACCGTGTTCACGTCGGTGCGCCGCGCCAGCGCGCAGCGGCCCGCCATCCTCGCCGCCCGCGAGACGCTGGCAGCCACCGCCATCTCGGTAGCAAGGACGGACGACGGCGGCACATCCGGTTAGGTGCCGGATCGCCCGGTCACGTGCGTGTAGGCGAGAAACAGCTTCCGCTTCCATGTTCAGTGCGTCACAGCGCGATCCGGGCGCCAACGCTAGACTGGGCGGGTTATGAATCGCACAATGTTCAAGTCCAAAATCCACCGGGCCACCGTCACGCATGCCGACCTGCACTACGTAGGATCGGTCACCGTTGACCTGGACCTGCTGGACGCTGCCGATATCCTTCCCGGCGAGCTCGTGGCCATCGTTGACGTGACCAACGGTGCGCGCCTGGAGACCTACACCATCGCCGGCGAGCGCGGCTCCGGTGTCATTGGCATCAACGGGGCGGCAGCCCACCTGATGCACGAGAACGACATTGTCATCCTCATCACTTATGCCCAGATGACCACGGAAGAGGCCCACGCCTACAGCCCGAAGGTCATCCATGTGGACAAGGACAACAAGATTGTCCAGGTCGGAAACGACCCCGCCGAGTGCCACACGCCGGGCCTGATGCGCCCGCCGTTCGCCCTGAACAACGCCGCCCTGTAGCCGGAGCGTGAGCCCGGGCAGACACCGCCGCCGCAGCCTCGGAGGCTTTTCGTGGTAGGCGTGCTGCAGGGCTTCTTTGTTGTCTGGTTCATCATCATGGTGGGCTGGTTTGTGGGCCGCCGGCGGATCCTGGGCGACAACGCCCGCCAGGTCCTCAGCGGCCTGACGTTCTTCGTGGCCAGCCCTGCCCTCCTCTTCGAGACGCTCAGCAAGGCAGAGCTGCGGGAAGTCTTCGCGGAACCGTTGCTGGTCACGGCAGTATCCGCCGTCTGCACCGCCCTCGTCTTCTTCAGCATCGTCAAGTTCGTCCTCAAGCGCGCGTTGCCGGAAGCACTGATGTCCTCGATGGCCGCTTCCCTGGCCAACTCCGCGAACCTTGGTATTCCCATCGCGGTATATGTCCTGGGCGACGCCAGCTACGTGGCGCCACTGCTGATCTTCCAGCTGGCGTTCTTCACGCCGATTTTCCTGATGATCCTGGACGCCAGTACCAGCTCACACCGCACCACGCCCTGGGGATTCATTCTGATGATCCTGCGGAACCCGATGATTGTTGGCTCGGGCCTTGGCCTGCTGGTGGCAGGGACCGGTTGGGAGGTTCCCCCGCTGCTCCTGGAGCCGATCCACCTCATCGGCGGCGCCGCGATTCCGGCCATGCTGATCGCCTTCGGCATGAGCCTGAACGGCAGCCGGCCATTGCAGGCCGCCACCGGCCGGCGGGTGGACACCCTCCTGGCCAGTGCCTTCAAACTGGTGGTCCAGCCGGCCATCGCCTACGTTTTTGCCCGCTTTGCCGTAGGGCTCGACGGCCCGGCCCTGTTCGCGGCCGTGGTGGTGGCGTCCCTCCCCACCGCGCAGAACGTTTTTGTCGCCGCCAGCCGCTACCAGACCGGTCTCACCGTGGCCAAGGACACCGTCCTGATCACCACGGTGGTGGCGGTGCCCGCCATGATCGGCGTCGCGCTGCTGCTGAACTGACCAGCGCGAACGAGCAATTGGGGCCCTCCCGACAGGGCCTCAAGTGTACGTTCGCGCCGGGCTATGTCCTTTTGGCCTCTGGCTTGTGCCGGTCCAGGATCCGGGCGCAGCGGATGAACCCCAGGTGCGAGTACGCCTGCGGGTGGTTCCCCAGGTGCGTCTCCGTGCTGGGATCGTATTCTTCGGGCAGCAGGCCGGTGGGGCCGAAGAGGTTCACCAGCTGGTCGAACAGGTCCCAGGCCTCGTCGATCCTGCCCACCGCAACGTAAGCCTCAATCAGCCAGGTGGTGCAGATGTGGAAGCCGCCCTCCAATCCCGGCAGGCCGTCGTCGTACCTGTACCGGAACACGGTGGGGCCCACCCGCAGTTCCCTTTCCACGGCGGTGACGGTGTCCAGGAACCGCTGGTCCGTGACATCCAGCAGGCCGGAGAGCCCGATGTGGAGGACGGCTGCATCCAGGTCGGGGCTGTCGTAGGCCACGGTGTAGGACTCGGCCGAATCATCCCAGCCTTCGCGCAGGACTTCCTCCCGGATGATCCGGGCCGTGGGTTCCCACGACGGATCCGGCGTCCTGCCGTGCCGGTCGGCGGTCCGCAGTGCGCGGTCCAGCGTCACCCAGCACATCACCTTGGTGTAGACGTGGTGCCGCGGCGGCCGTCGGGCTTCCCAGATGCCGTGGTCAGGCTCATGCCACCGGGCCAGGACGGCGGCCGCCATCTGCACCATCAGGTCCCAGTGGCCGTCCTCGAGGCCACCATTCCGTGAGCTGACGCCGTGGATCAGCTCAGCCACCGGCCCGAAGACATCCAGCTGGACCTGGTGGTCCGCGGCGTTGCCGATCCGGACCGGCCGGGACCCCGCATACCCGGGCAGGCTGTCGATGACGGCCTCCGTGGACAGCGGCGCCCCCGTCACCGAGTACAGCGGATGCAGCCATTCAGGGCCCGGTGCATGTTCGAGGATCCGGCCCAGCCAGCTGAGGAACCCGGCCGCCTCCGCCGTGGAGCCCAGGTCCACCAACGCGTTCACCGTCATGGAGCCGTCCCGCAGCCAGCAGTAGCGGTAATCCCAGTTCCGTGTGCCGCCGATTCCTTCGGGCAGCGACGTGGTGGGCGCGGCCAGCACGGCACCCGTGGGCTCGTGCACGAGGGCGCGGAGGACCAGCGCTGAGCGGCGGACCAGCGATGGCTTCACCGAGGGCAGTTCCAGTTCCTGCACCCAGCGGCGGGAGTGGAGCGCCACGCCCGCCCGCCGGTCCGTCTCCCCGCGGGGGTCCGCCAACGCAGGCTCGGTGTCGCCGCAGCGCAGGTTGAGGACCACCGGCCCGTCCTGGAGGTTGACCGAAGCGGTGGCGGTGGCATGGAGGCCGTCCGAGGTGATGGTGAAACTGACGCCCGGGGCAAAAAGGAAAATGGGATCGGAGGTTCCCACCACATGGAGTTCATCGCCGCGGGCCTCCATGCTGAACGGCGCGTTGGCGTAATCCGGCCGGGGCGCGAAGACGATCTTGGCGCCGCCGGTGCCGGAGAGCACCCGGACCAGGCTGGTGATCCCTTCCGGTGCCGGCTCCAGGTAGTCCGTGACGGTTACGTCCGCCCAGCGCGTCTCCACGATCATGGTGCTGTCCACGTAGCGCTGGCCCAGAACCGGCGAGGCCTTGAGCGGCTCTACGGAGAAGTGCCCGGCGGCGTCCCCGCCCAGGATGTGGGCGAACAGCGATCCCGAATCCGGGAGCGGGTGGCTCATCCAGCAGACCTTGGCATCCGGAGTGACCAAAGCGGTGGATGATCCGTTGCCGATCATCGTGTGGCGCTCGAGCCCCACTGCGTCCTCGCCGAAAAGCCAGGCCCGCCGCAGCTCGAACAGGAGGGCCAGGACGCGGGCGAAGGATTCCGGGTTCCGCAGCCGGTGGGACGCCCGGGTCTCCCCCGGGCCCACTCGCAACCCCAGGTCCGGGCCGCGGAGTGTGGCGATGGCCAGTTCGTCGCTGTGGGCGTCACCTGCGTACAGCGCAGCACTCGCGCCCAGCCGGGACCGGAGATTTTCCAGGGCGTCCGCCTTGGCCGGTTCCGTTACCGAGAGGTCCAGGACCGAACCGTCCACGA
>NZ_JAKFFD010000021.1:0-31746 GCF_036675385.1 Pseudarthrobacter sp.
AGCAACATGCCCGGCGTCGGAACGCCCACCAGCACCACCCGGCCGGCGAGGTCGCGGGCGTAGAACGCCTGCTTGTACGTTTCGGGACGGCCGACGGCGTCAATCACCACGTCCGCTCCGTTGCCGTTCGTCAGGGCCCGGATGGCCTCGACGGGGTCTTCCCTGCTGGAATCCACACCGTGCGTTGCACCCAGGGACCTGGCCATGGCCACCTTGTTCGCGTCGATGTCCACCGCGATGATGGTGGTGGCCCCGGCCAGCCTGGCGCCGGCGATCGCGGCGATGCCTACCCCGCCGCAGCCGATCACCGCCACCGATTCGCCGCGCTTGACCTCGCCGGTGTTGATGGCCGCGCCGATTCCGGCCATCACGCCGCAGCCGAGCAGCCCGACGGCGGCGGGATCGACGTCGTCGTCAATCTTGGTGCACTGCCCGGCGGCGACCAGGGTCTTCTCCGCGAAGGCGCCGATGCCCAGCGCGGGCGAAAGCTCCGTGCCGTCCTCAAGCGTCATCTTCTGCGAGGCGTTGTGCGTGTTGAAGCAGTACTGCGGCTGGCCCTTGGCGCAGGCGCGGCATTCCCCGCAGACAGCACGCCAGTTCAGGATTACGCGGTCGCCGGGAGACACCTCGGTGACGCCGGGACCGACGGCGCTGACCACACCGGTGGCCTCATGGCCCAGCAGGATGGGGAAATCGTCGGTGATGCCGCCCTGCTTGTAGTGCAGGTCGGTGTGGCAGACCCCGCACGTGAGGATGTCCACCAGCGCCTCGCCCGGGCCGGGATCCGGCACCAGGATGGTCTCCACCGAAACCGGGGCATTCTTTTCCTTGGCGATGACCGCCTTGACTCTGTGAACCATTAGCTGGTGTTCCTTTCCTGAGTCCAGGGACTCCTGGGCGACGGCGCTCCGGGCAATCCGGCCGACCCGTCGGGTTCAAAAGGGTTCTCACGCCGCAGCTCCGGGCCCTCAACCGCTGGTTGCCGACCTGAAGTTATTGCGTATTACACAACACGGTGCACATAGCGCGTACTCGAAATATGTCAGCCGCCACGGAGGGTGTCAATAGATCCTCCGCGTGCTGCGTTCGTCCGCTGTCCGAGCGAGGGCGTTGACGCATGCCAATGTCGCAACATGATTTCATCCTATGCAACTGACCGCAATATTCTCTCCTGCTGCGCGCCGCCGGGAGGCCAGGTGCTGTCCTCGCGGGTATCCATGCCCCGAGCCACAAAATAACCATTGACTGTGTTGCTCATCACGCCTAGTCTGTTGCAACAGCGTTGCGCTGATTGCAACCCCAAACAAACTTGGTGGATACATGAGTAACGAAACTTCCTCTCCCGCTCGTGCGGGAGGCCGTGGCCCGCAACCGCATGATGTACATGACGGCCACCGGGCCGGCCGCAGCACCACGAGCGGCCAGAATTTTGAACCCGCTGACAATGTGGTCAGCAAAGAAACGCGCCGCAGAGTCATCGCGGCCAGCTTCATCGGCAACTTCGTTGAATGGTTCGATTACGCCGTTTACGGCTATCTTGCCGTCACGATTGCCACAGTCTTTTTCCCTGAATCAGATCCCCAGACCGGGCTTCTGCTGACCTTCGCCCTGTTTGCGATTTCATTCCTGGTGCGTCCGCTCGGCGGGTTCGTCTGGGGCCACATCGGTGACAGGGTAGGCCGGCGGACAGCGTTGTCCCTCTCGATCTTGATCATGTCAGGAGCAACCTTCTGTATAGCCCTCATTCCGGGCTATGCCACGATCGGCATCTGGGCTCCCATCCTGCTTCTGGTCATCCGGGTAGCGCAGGGCTTCTCCGCCTCTGGTGAATACGCTGGGGCGTCGGCCTTCCTGGTCGAGTACGCTCCGGCCAACAAGCGCGGCCTATACGCCGCGGTTGTTCCCGCCAGTACCGCGGCCGGCCTGCTCCTCGGCTCCCTGATCGCAGGCCTGTTGACAGTCCTCCTGAGTTCCGATGCCATGCAAAGCTGGGGTTGGCGCCTGCCGTTCCTGCTCGCAGCCCCGATGGGACTGATCGGCCGCTACATCCGGACCAAGCTCGAAGACACCCCGGTGTTCCGCGAGCTGGCAGCGGAGGACGAGGCAATCAAGGCACCCGTGTCCAGCCTGTTCCGGAACCACTGGCGGCAGCTGCTGCAGGCCGTCGGCGCCGTGCTGCTCAACGCCGTCGGGTTCTACGTGATCCTCAGCTACATGCCCACCTATTTGTCCTCGGAACTGGGCCTTGGCGAAACCGAATCGTTCCTTGCGACCACCATTGCGCTGGTCACGTACATCGGCTTCATCTTCCTGACCGGCATGCTTTCGGACCGTTACGGACGCAAGAAGGTGCTGATCAGTGCATCCATCGCCTTCATTGTGCTGACCGTGCCCGCCTTCGCGCTGCTCGGAACCGGGAATTTCCTGGTCATCGTCCTCGTGCAGATCCTGCTGGGAGCGATGCTCACCCTCAATGACGGAACACTTCCCAGCTTCCTGGCCGAAATGTTCCCCACCCGGGTCCGCTACAGCGGCTTCGCGGTCAGCTTCAACCTCTCAAACGCCCTGTTCGGCGGTACCGCCCCGTTCATGGCCACGCTCCTGATCGCGGCCACCGCAAGCGATCTGGCCCCGGCCTGGTATCTCGTCGCCGCGGCTGTCATCTCGCTGATCGCCGTTTCACTGTCCAGGGAAACCTGCAAAGAACCGCTGCGCCACGAATAGCCAACCCCTTCCAACCGCTTCTCCCCTCAAGCAAACCGCACCAAAGAAAGGCATCACCACAATGACCACCACAGCATCTGAAAACGCCACGTCCGTCGCCGAACTGGAGCGACTGAAGGTCCTCAACAACGGCCAGAAGGTCTCCCTGACCTTCTCCGATGCCGAATTCGAGCGGCGCATTGCCGGTCTTCGCCGGATCATGGCAGAGAAGGAACTGGACGCCGTCGTCCTCACCAGCTACCACTCCATCAAGTACTACTCCGACTTCCTGTTCACCACGTTCGGCCGCTCCTACGGCATGGTGGTCACCAAGGATGACACCGTCACCGTCACCGCCAACATCGACGCCGGCATGCCCTGGCGCCGCAGCTACGGCGACAACATCATCTACACGGACTGGCGCCGGGACAACTACATCTTCGCCATCCAGGAGGTCCTGCGGACCCGAGGCATCAACCCGCGCCGCCTCGGCGTCGAGGACGACTCGCTGCCGCTGGACAACCGCAACAAGATCCAGGCAGCGTTCTCCGGCGCAACGCTCGTGGACGTGGCGCAGGCAGCGATGCGCCAGCGCATGATCAAGTCAGCGGAGGAAATCGAGGTCATCAAGCACGGTGCCCGGATCGGCGACCTCGGCGGCGAGGCCATCCGCAACGCCATCACGGCCGGCATCACGGAGTACGAGGTCGCCCTGATCGGCACCGAGGCGATGGTCCACGAGATCGCCAGGACGTTCCCCAACTCCGAAATCCGGGACACGTGGGTCTGGTTCCAGTCCGGCATCAACACTGACGGCGCCCACAACTGGGCCACAACCCGCAAGGTCCAGGAACACGACATCCTGTCCCTGAACTGTTTCCCGATGACCAGCGGGTACTACACGGCACTGGAGCGGACGCTGTTCTACGGCGAACCCGATGCCCGCTCGCTGGAACTGTGGAATATCAACGTGGAGGTCCACAAGCGCGGACTTGAGCTGATCAAGCCCGGCGCCGTGTGCAAGGACATCGCCGCGGAGCTCAACGAGATCTACGTGGGCCACGGGCTCCTCGCCAACCGGACGTTCGGCTACGGACACTCCTTCGGTGTCCTCAGCCACTACTACGGCCGCGAAGCCGGGCTGGAGCTCCGCGAGGACATCGACACCGTGCTGGAACCGGGCATGGTGGTCTCCATGGAACCCATGATTACCGTCCTGGATGGCCAGCCGGGCGCCGGCGGCTACCGCGAGCACGACATCCTGGTGGTGGGCGAAGAGGGCGCCGAGAACATCACCAAGTTCCCGTTCGGCCCCGAGTACAACATCATCGGAGCTTGAACCCCGGTGGTTGAGCCTGACCCCGGTGGTTGAGCCTGCCGAAACCCTGACAAGCTCAACCACCGCCCCGGGGAGTGGCGCCGTGTCTGACACGGCGCCGCTTTCCGCTGACTATGCGCAATGATAGTGAGCATCATGACCACACCAGATTCCATTGACACCAACGGCAGCGACACCAACGGCAAGGGCGATACCAAGGGCGCCTCAGTCATCGTCAACGCCATCGCCGTCCTTCGATCATTCACGGCCGACGAGCCGCTGCTTGGCGTGACGGAGATCGCCAACCGGGTGGGCCTGCACAAGAGCACCGTGTCAAGGATCCTGGCAACCTTCGAACAGGAAAACCTCGTGGAACGCGATGCGGACACACGCCGTTTCCGCCTCGGACTGGGCCTGATCGCCGTCGCCGGTCCGCTGCTGGCCGAACTGGAGGAGCGGCGCGTCGCCTATCCCGTCCTGCGCGAACTCACGGAACTGACCGGCGAAACCAGTGCCCTGATGATGTGGGAGGGCAACGAGTCGATCTGCGTGGAGCAGATTGCCAGCCGCCACCAGATCAAGCACACTGCGCCGCTGGGGGCCCGGTACAGCGACGCGTTGAGTTCCTCGGTCCAGGTGTTCCTTGGAATCCAACCGGAGGAGAGAGTGCGTGCCCTCCTGCGCAGCGGAGCCATTACCTACCCCGGGCTGGACGAGGCCTCCCTTGAGGACTATCTGCTCCGCCTTAAGGACGACTCCCGCCGCGGGTGGGCCATCAACTACGGCGAGTCCTCCTTGGATGAAGTCGGCGTCGCCGCCCCCGTCTACGATCACCGCGGCGACCTTGTGGCAGCAGTCCTCATCCCGGCCCCGCGGTTCCGGGTCTCCAAGGAGCGCCTGCAGAGCCTCGGCGAATCCTGCAGGGCAGCGGCGGACAAAGTCACCGCACGGCTGGGCGGCAACGCACCCGGCACCATCAAACGCTCTCTCACTTAACGCAGGAAAATCACCAACGCTCTCTCACTTGCCTCAAGAAAGTGAGAGAGCGTTGGGCTAAAAGGGGCATGAGAGCGTCTGGCCCGTTAGGGCTCTTCGGACCGTGGTGGATCTTCAGACCCAAGCTCGTCCGCATAGGGCGCGCGGGGGCCGGCGTGGTCATTGAACAGTTCATTTGCCGCCATGGCCAGGAGGTCCCGCTGCAGTTCGGGCAGGGAAAGAAGTCCCTGCAGGTAGGCCTCCACTTCATACTCGCCCACAGATCCGCCGATGCCGAAGTAGTAGAGCCACAGGTCACCCGTGCTGACTTGTGCTGCTGTCAATGCTGCCTGGAGCCTGCGGCGTTGCTCCGGTTCGCTGCTATCGAAGCCCATCACTACTGCCTCTACGCGGGTGGGAGGCCACGCCTGCCAAGACAATGGCGCTGACTTCCTTAAGCGTGCTGCACGTCGCGCGGGCCTGCCGCATCAACTGCTGCAGGGCAGCGTCCTCGGCGATGGTGTGGCGCTCCATGAGGATTCCGCAGGCCCGGTTAATGAGGTCCCTGCTGAAGAGTGCCGATTGAAGGCCCGCACTGATGCGTTCCGGAGTTTCGGCAGTCTGGATATGGGACAGAAGGGTTGCCGCGGGGGAGGCAAAAAGCTCCATGAGGGCAGCGGTGGCATCCTCAAAAGCGCCGGGGGTGGCGGCGTAAATCTTCATCGCACCTATGGCCTGCCCGTCGGCGATCAGCGGGGTGCTGATCACTGAGCGGATTGGGAAGTCAACGACGGCGGCGCTCCAGTTTGGCCAGCGGGCTTCAGTTGCAACGTCATGGATGAGGATGCTCTCCTGGGTGGCCCAGGCTGTCAGGCAGGGCCCCTGGACCAGCTCATACTGGAGGGCGTCGGCGCGTTCCACCACACTGCCGGTAAAACCGGAACTAACAGGGCGGGCATGGGGATCAAGGATTGAGACACCTGCCCCAACAGTCCCCGGGATGGAATCCCTGACGGCGCGGGAGAGATGCTGGACGGCGTGGTCCACTTTTTCTTCCGTGAGGAGCAGCCCCATGATCCTGCCCAGGGCAGTGGATAGTTCATCCAGGGGATACTTCTTGGTCATGTTTTTGCCTCCGGCCATTCTGCGTGACCGGCCTCCGGCGGGCCGGATGAGCCTGTTTGTGACCGTTCAGCGCTTCAGGTAAAGCCTAACGTGTGTGGTGGGCTGCGTACCCGGACCTGCACGGATTCAGGCTGTTTGGCTATTCATCGTAGGTGGTGGGGAATTCCCGTTCGCCGCCAATTCCGGAAATGATCATGGCGGCCACCTCCTTTAGTTTGATATTGCGGTAACTGGACGCCTTGACCAATATCTGGAATGCCGCATCGCGGTTGCAACGGTTCTGCGCCATGATGGCCCCAATGGCTGTGTCAATGACCGTTCGGGATTTCAGGGCGGCGGCGAGGTCGTCACGCGCGTCGCGCAACTGTGCGATGTTCAGGGCAAGGTCCAGCGCCTTGGCGGCGATACCCGTCAGGCCGATGGCCGCATCAATCCCGTACTGCGGGAAGCCATCCGTATTGGGGGAGTAGAGGTTAATCACCGCCTGCGCAGGAGCCTGCAGAGGCATTGGTACTGCCAGGATGGAGCCGATGCCCATCTGGCGGGCAGCCTGGTTGTATTTCGGCCAACGGACATCGGCGTCCAGATCCGGGACGTGGACCATCGACTCTGTCCGAAGGGCTGTCAGGCAGGGTCCATGGCCGATGCTGTTTTGCAGTTCGTCCAGGTTCCGCGCACGCGCGTCACTGCTGGCCACAGCGACCGGGCGCTTCTGCCGGACTACCGTGATCCCGCAGGACAAATGGTTCCCGGGCTGTGACAGTTGCGTCCCAAGAATCGCGGCGGTGTCCGTCAGGAATTCACGGACGTCGGAGCTTGCCAGGACGAGGTCCTGCAGGTGGAGCACAAAGTCGTGCAGGCCGGCGTCGGCACGTCCATCTTTGCCGGATTGGGGTTCTCGGATATCAAAGTCCTGGGACATGTGCACTTCCCGGTCCGTCCGCCGTGATCTCCTGGATGGCGGTCTGGATGAGATCCATCTGCAGCGGGGCCAATTCCGTCAGCTCGTGCAGGTAGGCGTCCACCCCGAGCTGATCGACGTTTCCGCCGATCCCGTAATAGTAGGTCCATAGCGCCGGGAGGCTGATGTTACCGCTCCGGAACTGGGCGGCTGCTAACTTGCGCTGGTCCGCGCCGAAGGCAGGCTGGGGGGTGCCCAGTCCGCCGTCGTCCATCATTTCTCCCCGCCTCCGGTGATGACGGGGATATCTGACGCATGGTGCAGGATGTCCCCGGCGATGTCATGCAGCCGGCGGTTGCTGCTGCGGGAGGCAAGGTGCAGGAGCTTGACGGCGGTTTCATGGCTGCAGCGGTTCTGCACCATGATCAGGGCCACGGCTGAATCGACAACGGCCCGGGACCGCAGCGCCGACCTTAAATGCTCCGGGTAGGGGTCCGACGGGTGCACCCGGATTGCCAGCCGCAGGATCCGGGAAAGCGATGCAGCGTGCTCCTCAATGGCGGTCACCGTGTCCGGGGCAAACGTATTCAGCTGGGTTGAGTAGCAGTTCAGGGCGGAGCGGGAACCGTTGTCGGTGGGGATGGGGACGGCCAGGATTGTCCGGATGCCTTCGTCTGCGACCGCCCCGGCATACCAGGCCCAACTCTCGTCCGCCTGAAGATCACGGATGAGGACTGTGCGCTGCTCCCGCAGCGCCGTAAGGCAGGGACCGTCGTCGAATGCGTACTGGCGTTCGTCCAGGCTCCGGGCCGTCTCCGTGCTGCTGGCTACCGTCACGGGCCCGGTCTCCCGTTCCACTGTGATGGCACACAGCAGGGGCGTCTCCCCGCCCAGCAAGGACGCGGAAATCGCTGTCAGTCCCAAGAGGAATTCGGTGAAGCCCGGACTTTCAAGGAGTAGGTCCTGCAATTGCTCCGCCGTCGGCAGAGCCTCATTCTCGGCCATGCGGCCTCAATTCCAAGCATCGCCGGGATCACACGACCCGGCTGGCGGCTGAGCGCTCTCTTCGCGCACGGCCCGTATATTCAACCCCGGACCTACATGCCACCCCGAAATCTCCTACTACTGACACTACGCCCTTCCAGGGCGGCCGCCTGTGGTCCCGGCGAAGTATTAGCAGCTGGGAGCTCCACGGAGCGCCCGCAGGAAACGCGCGACGGCGGCTGTTGCGTCCCGGTAGTCCCTCCAGGTCATCCCGAGGATGGAATTTACGGGCACAAATCTACGGTTTCCTGCTTGGCGACTTTGCCGGGAGGCACCACGCTGTAGGCTCTGCACATGGCTGATCTGCGGCGTCGGACGTTTGTCTTTCGCACGCTGGTTGGTGCGGCGGCCGCGGCGGCCGTTGGAATTCTCGGCGCCGCGTGTTCGCCCGGCGCCGAGCGGGACGGTACCGCCGGTGGCGGTGCCAAGGGGGATGCAGTGAAGCGGCACAAGTACCAGTACGGCGAGGACGCCAGCCAATGGGGCGAGCTCTTCCTGCCGGAGCTGCCGGCCGGCGCCGAGCACCGCGGCGTGGTGGTGGTGATCCATGGCGGCTACTGGCGCTCGCAGTACGGCGCAGAGCTGGGGGAGCCCATCGCCAAGGACCTGGCCGCCCATGGCATGGCCGCCTGGAACCTTGAATACCGCCGGGCCGGAAACGGCGGCGGCTGGCCAAACACGTTCATTGACGTGCTGGCCGGTATCGACAAGCTGGGGGACCTCGCGGCCAAGCATGCCCTGAACCTGGGTCCGGTGGTGGCGCTGGGCCATTCAGCCGGCGGGCATCTGGCCGCCTGGGCTGCCGGCAGGGGGAAGCTTGCCCAGCTGGGAATGCCGGATGCTGACCGCCAGGTGCCCCGTACCTCAGATGCCTCCGCGGTGCACCTCACCGGGGTGGTCAGCCAGTCCGGCCTGCTCAACCTGGCCGAGGCGGAGAGGCTAAACCTCAGCAACGGTGCGGTGAGCAACCTCCTGGGCGGGTCGTCGTCGAAATATCCGCACCGCTATAGGTACGCCGACCCCATGACCGCCCTTCCGCTGGCCGTGCCGGTCATCGCTGTCCATGGATCCGAGGACACCACCGTTCCCCTAGGCCAGTCCGAGTCCTATGTGAACGCTGGAACCACGGCAAACATGGAGACCCGGCTGGTCAGGGTCCCCGGGGACCATTACGCCCTGATCGACCCCAAAACGCCCGGTTACCGGGCGTGCCGCGAGCTTGTTCGGTCCCTTTTGGGTTAGATTCGGCGCTCCTGGGTTAGATTCGGTCCCTCAGGGTTGGAAGTTCTCAAAAATACGTTCCCAATATCTAGACATTGGACGTCCCATCTCCTGTACTCTTGAGATGTAGGACAAGTCGCGACCCCTAAGCGCGGCAAGGAGGAGACCCACGTGGCCATCGCATCGCAAGAAGTATCGCCCGCCCGTTTCAGTGCGCAGCTCCGTTCGCATGCCCTGCAGACGCGGATCATGGACCTCATTCTGGACCGCGGCCTGGACGTCGGTGACGCGCTGCCCACCGAAAGTGAGCTCTCCGCCGAGCTCGGCGTGGGCCGCAACACCGTCCGCGAGTCCCTGAAAGTACTCCAGGCACTGGGCGTCATCGAGATCCGGCATGGCTTTGGCATGTTCGTAGCACCCAACAACTTCAGCGCCCTGGTGTCCGGCCTGACGTTCCGCGGCCGGCTGTCCCTCCGCCACAAGGGCGAGGAAGCCATGGAGCTCATCGACGTGCGCCAAGCCCTCGAATCCGGGCTGATCGGACCGGCCATTGACCTGCTCACCGACGAGCACGTGGCTGACCTGCGCTCCACCATGGAAGCCATGGAGGACGCGGCCAAGAAGGGGGAGCCGATGCATGAGCACGACGCCGAATTCCACCGCCGCCTGTACGCCCCCCTGAACAATGAGCTGCTGATCAACCTCATGGATGTCTTCTGGCAGGTTTACCGCAAGATCCACCTGGCCATCGGTACCGGCCCGGTCAACCTCGAGCAGCAGACGCAGGACCACTGGGACATCTTCGAGGCCGTGGCCAACAAGGACAAGGCTCTTGCGTCCGAACGCCTGCAGCGCCACTTTGACGGCATCCGCCTGAAACTCAAGGATGTCGCGGCCGCCTAGCCTGTTTCCCTCCGCCTTTCCTTCGCCGCCTGCGCCCGGGCGGATTTAGCCCTGCCCTTTTCGTAGAGAGTGCCTTCGCCGTGGAAATTTTCGTTGTGCCTACCGCCGCAGCTACCGGTTCCGTCGCTGCCGGGATCCTCGCTGCCGTCATCCGCAGCAAGCCCGACGCCGTCCTGGGCGTGGCCACGGGCGGATCGCCGCTGCCCATCTACGCGGCGCTCGCCAACCACCGGCTCGACATGTCTTCCGTCCGGGCCTTCGCCCTCGACGAGTACGTGGGCCTGCCCGCCGGACACTCCGAAAGCTACGCCGAAGTTGTCCGCCGCGAAGTGACTGAACGGCTGCACCTGGATCCCGTCAACGTAGCGGTGCCGGACGGAAGCGCCGCAGACCCCGAGGCTGCCGCCGCTGACTACGACGCCGCCATTGCCGGCGTTGGCGGCATCGACGTGCAGATCCTCGGCATCGGCCACAACGGCCACCTGGCCTTCAACGAACCAGGCTCCGCCCTGGACTCCCGGACCCGCGTGGAAGTCCTCACGGAACGCACCCGCGAGGCGAACGCCCGCTACTTCAGCACCCCGGAAGAAGTGCCGCTCCGCTGTATCACACAGGGACTGGGCACCATCCTGGAAGCCCGCCATCTCCTGCTGGTGGTCAACGGCACGGACAAGGCCGGCATCCTGGCCGCCGCCCTCAACGGGCCCGTCACTGCTGACTGCCCGGGGTCGGTCCTGCAGCTGCACCCGCACGTGACGGTGGTGGCTGACGAAGCCGCAGCCTCGCAGCTGGCGCAGGGGAGCGGGCAGGTCGCCGTGCGCGTGTCCGGGGCCGCCGCCAGCGTCTAGGCGCTGGCTGTTTGCCGTTCTTACTGCGGATCTGATGTCTCAGGAATGTGTGAATCGCAGCGGATATATGGCGTTGTTCTGGTCCTGCATCCACTTGTGGCTGATTAGTTGGCGCTACCGGCTTCGCTGGATGTATGGGACCGTCTGGAACGAACCTGTCGGTAGGCGCCAGGCCACTTCCCGTTGGCAGGTCCGATGACGAACTCCGACCGCTGCTTTGCCCCGTTATGTCGTAGGCGGGGGCCGAGATGACTTTCCGCGGCGGGCCTCCTGCCAGGCCACTGCGTGGGACGGGGTCCTGAAGGTTTTTCATCGCCGCTGTGCCGTCCGCCTCCGCATTGCGGAACACCGCTTCCGGGCCCACCGGCGGCAGCTCCCGCATTCCTTCCCGGTCAAGGATGATCAGCTCGTCCGGGTAGCAAACGCATCAAAAACTCGACGCTCCGGCCGCCCGCTGATACTTCGGCGCCCGGTCCGATTCCAGCGCCCGGTCCACCGTTCCGCGGGAAACCCTCACGATTCTGCCGATCTCCCGCTTCGAGTGCTTGCCTGTCGAGAGGTGGCGTATCTCCGCCCAATCATCCAAATTGGTCACCTTCCATAGTGGTCGGTGGCCCTATTTTCAGTTGGCGTTCCTGGCCCTATTTTGGACTGGCGTTAACACGACCACGTAACGCTCCTAAAACGGCTTCCCACCGCCATTCAAAAAGGAAGACGCCGTGCGCCCGGTAATAACAACCGGTTCTCCCTGAACCCGCAGGAAATCAAGGTTTTTCAGGACACGGAACGACGGGAGTGTGCGGACGCCTTCGGAAATTCCGTGCTGTCCACTGTTGACGAAAATGGTCTGTGCGCCCGACTTCGGACATCTCTGCACTCGTCTTGGGAAAATGTCAGCTGTGTCGGACACCCTCGATGTCGGCCGGACTCAGCCTGTCGCCCAGTCCGACGCTCGGGGTGCGGCGAGCACATCCACATTGCCGGGTTGAACACTCTCGCCTTCGCTTCGGCGCAGCCTGTCGACCTGTCCGCCGTGTCGGACAGCCTGTCCGACGGAGGAAGTCAGATGAACGAAGTCTCAACAGAAGGCCAATGGGCACCCGCCCAGGCAGGCTACTACAGCCTGCCCTCTGGCTGAAAAATAGGCCCCACGCGGATGACTTGGGGGGCTTATTTCTTAATTAGGTCATTGGCTCAAAATGAATGCCACGGCGACCAGAAGGTCGTGCTGGTGAAGGGATCAGGATTTCGGGGGAGGGTCGCTCCGCCGCGACGTGTTTGGTGAATCCGAGCGCCTCGGCGATGCTTGCCGAGCTCATTCCTTCGTCGTGGGCCCGAATGACAGCTTCGATGAGGAGCTGGTCAACCGCCTCGCTGAGGGTCTTGAGGTCACGAAGAGCAGCTTCGGTCTCGGGTAACTGGAGGTTGACCTGGTGCCAACGGAATTCTTGGGCGTGGCGGCTGGCTTTTCGTTCTGCGCTCATGTGGACAACATTAGTTGTACGGGCAGATACCAACAAAAAAGAAACCGCTGCGCCGAGGCACAGGGAATAGTTGTAGTGGTGCGTAAGTTGCTCCAAAGTTTCCGATAAATTGCGGGCTAAGGTTGGGTTGTTCCTGACCCAGAACTGACCGCAGGCGGGTTATATGTGGGTTGAGAGCTACGCGAGCGAGGGGTTCAGCCTGAGTCTCATCATGAACTTTTGTTAATCAGAGAGAGGGGGAGGGGTCCATGGCCAATCTTCAGAGCAAGGTGGCAGCACCCAAGGCGAAGGCCGCTGCTGTGAAAACGGTAAAAACTTCTGCTGTAACAACTGTGAAGCCGCAGCCGCACCGTTTCCGCGTGAGCGTCCCCGCAGCCGATGAGGCTGTATTGGTGTGGATGAATTTGCAGGACAACCCATCACTGTCTGTTCGGATGCTGATCCGTGAGAGCATCGAGCGCCTGGGCTACGTCGATGTCTTCAACCGACCAGTTGCTCAGCTTCCCACGGGCGGGCGTGCTGTTGGTTCTGAAAAGGAATCAACAGAGACAGAGTGGAATGCAGAAACGGCTGCGGCTCCGGTTGCGTTGGTTCAGCAGGTGGCAACACCTGCTGCGTCCCCGGACCTGGATCTAAACCAGGAGACAAACACCGAACCCGAGATCCTGGGCATCGCCCTGGCAGCCTCGACACTGGTTCAGAAGCCTGCACCAAAACAGGACGACATCCACACTTCCTCCTCGACTACTCCCGAACCGGAGCAGCCTTCTGTCGGACAGGTTGAAGTCAACGACATTTTCTCGATGCTGCGCTAACTCCCGTAACAACTCCCAGCACTTTCTCTTGTATGGCAACCGAGTAACCACACCAAGCACTTCCACGAAGGGATCACATTCATGACCATTTCGATCAATCTCACCGGTGGCATCGACGTTGGCAACGGCTACGTCAAGGGCATCATCCGCGGCGCCGGTGCATCACGTACAACCGACGTCGACGAGATCGACCTACCAAGCGGCGTCTCAACGATCACGCGCCCGAACTCTCTGCCGACCCCTGACGGTGAAGCTCCAGCGAAGATGGAAGGCAATTTCTATAATGAGTTGGACGTCAGCTTCGTCTCCCCTCTGGTAAGCAATTATCACCGCAGGCTCTTCGGCCTGCGTGCCCTGAGCGCCCAAGGCGCCTTTGATGAGTTCGACGTGGTCGGCCGTCGCAGCAAGGCCCAGCAGGAGCTGAGCAAGGTTCTGGTCATGGGCGCTTTCGCCGCCAAGGCCCTGCGTGACTACGTGCGTCAGCACGGTGGATTGCCGCCGGCTATCGAAACCTTAAGTGTGGAGGCTCGGGTAGCACTTGCGCTGCCGATCAACGAGTACGTCTCACACCGCACCAGCTACGTAACCGAGTTCATGAGCGGCACGCATACGGTTACCGTGCATAACTTCGAGACTCCCGTCACCGTGAAGCTTAAATTCGTGGATGTACAGGTGCTCCCCGAGGGCGCGTCGGCTCAGTATGCGATCACTGCAAAGGGTGAGCCATTGATGGACGCTATGCTCGCCGATGTCCGCCGCCGGGGTCTGTCACTGGAGGGGATCACTTCTGGTGACGTGCTTGCAGCCCAGAACACTGTCGGCATTGATATCGGCGAAGGGACAGTCAATTTTCCGGTGTTCACCGCCGGAGAGTTCAACGCCGACGCCTCGACCACGCACAACCGAGGCTACGGTTCGGTTCTTACTGACGCGCTGAAGGCGATGGAGGACCAGAGCTTCTCGCCTGGCTTCACTTCCCGCAAGCAGTTGGCCGAGTACTTGCAGGCCGGAGCGTCGCCGTTGAAGCGTAACTTCTATGACAAGGTCGCTCAGTTCGTGGATGAAGAGATGCGGTTCTTTGCCAAGGAAGTTGCCGAGCGGTTCGGCCGCGTTCTGGCCGTCGTTGGTGCCACCACAGAGGTCGCGTATGTCTTCGGCGGCGGGGCAGGTCCGGTGAAGGCACATCTGTATCCGGCACTTCTTGCTAAGGCCACGGAGATGAACTCGGTGGATGCGTTCCCGACTCTGTACCTGGATTCCTCCTACTCGCGTCACCTGAACCGTGAGGGTCTCTACATTGCCGCCGAGTTCGTGGAAAGCCAAGCCGGCGCCGCACCGGCTGCCAATGGTAAGCGCAGCGCTCGTTCAAGCGAGAAGAAGCTCGTCGAGGCTGCTGTGTAGGTAGCGGGGGTCGGGCGGCCAAGGGCCGGCTGCCGGATGTGCGCCATGTCAGCGGTTCGCGCATCCGGCGGGCCCTGCCTGGCGGCCCGGACCACCGGCATCAGCCCGGGGATATCGCCCCGGCCGGACCATCCTGGGGTGTGATTTTGGGTCGGGCCTCCTGAAGATGCTGCTGCAGTTTGACCTCGGCATCGCGGCGCCGCTAGCCCACGGTGCGCAGCTTCCGGGTGATCGGTGTGATCCCAGGCTGCCGAGGTCAAGCCCATACCTCTGGCGAACTGCAGGCTTTTCTTTGCGGCAGCAATACGGGCCGCGGGGGAAATGCCATGTACTGCGTCCGCTTGTTCGCGGTCCATCAGGGCATCCAGACCAGGGTGTCCCCGGCCCAGCAGGCGGCCGACGCTTCCCTGAGTCCAGGCCGCGCCCGGTTGGCACCGGTGAGGCCCTGGTCCGTGAGCGTCTTCTCCGGCGTCACCCCAAGAGCAACCAGCGCATTGCCAATCCGCAGAAGTTGCGGAGCTGGCAGGAGCCAGATTTGCCTTCATGTACCTGCTCCGCTTCTGTCTGAGTGATCCGTCACGGCTAAGGATCACCCTAACGGGCGACCCTTCACTGCTACCGGGCCGCACACCGGTCGATGAACTGTTCAGATGCATCGCGACTGTCCCGCACAGGGTTGCAGTTGCGGACGCATGCCCCTGACCACGGTCCGCAGGATGTTCAGAAAGCGTTCCGAGGGCTATTCTCGGCACATGAACCAACACTTGGTTTCGGCCGAGGCCGAGGGATACACATTTACGTTCGGCATTAGCCGATCGTCGCTTCGGATAGCTGGGCTGTGTGCGGTTGTTGCTGGGGCAATCCTTGCTGTCTTGATAAACGCAACGGAGCCGTTCCGCATCCCTTTGGGAATTGCGCTGGGCGTCCTCGCGATCACCCCTCTAATCGCATATGCCGTCAACAGCTCATCACGGGCGCATGAGCTGAAGCCGGCGCCGACTAAACGCACCAGGGAGCGACAAGTGATGGCCGGCAAGATAATGGGCAAGAAGTCTCTGGCGGCGGACCTTGCCCTTCTTGCTGAACTCCATGGAAGTGGCGCTCTTTCTGACGAGGAATTTAGCGCCGCCAAGCGCCGCATCCTTGGCAGCAGATAACCCAGGAGTGCGCGCTCTCGATTGAGCCATAAGTGTTGCTCAATGACCTTTGGAGTAGGCTCGGGCCATGCTGCCAGTTCGGGGGAGCGGACAATATGACGAATCGTCGGTGGGTCCTTGGTATAAGTCTTCTTACACTTGCTTTGGGAAGCTGCGCACAGATCCCCAATGATGTGAACATCGCCACCGGCACCTCCGACCGCTGGCTAGTTGGCGTTTCCGGCCCGAGAAGCGGCGGCATCGACGGATGCCTAGAAGACCCGGTCATCGAGGAAGCAATTGAAAGCGCAAATCTGCCTTCCACGCACCTAGGCATCAAACTTCGAGAAGCGGCGAAAGAAGAAGACGCCAAACGGATTGCAGACTGTCTTAGGCGGGGCTTGAAAAGTGGAGATGTATCTATCGTTAGCCCAAGGACCTGAACCAGCGCTCCAACTTCTTAGCCTCAGTCCCGCAGAGGGTTCGTGTTATGGGACAGTCTTTCCTGCAGCCCTGAGTTGTTTTCCCATCGGCGTACTATTGCCTCAACACTGGCCATTGGGGCATATGGAGATCCGGATTTTCACAGCTGCCGCGTTTGCGGTGGCCGGCATAGGCATTGCGTTGTCCTCGTGCGCAGTCCAATCCGTTCCAGAAGGAACGACGAGCCTTTCTGCGGCCCCCTCTGCACGTGACTCGATTCCGGTGACGTCGCCTGCCACTGCGCTACCGCTTGCCTGTTCACTACCAAAGGAATTCCTGGTGACCTGCGGCTCCTACCGCAGCGTCAGTGGATCCGGAATTATGGAGTGGACCGCGGAGCGGCCCGTCACCTTGCGGCTCGACCAGACGCCGGGGTCAGTGCTGGTTTCACTAACGACGCCGTGCAACCCCATCTCGGCTCCCGCAGCAATAAGCTCCGAGACCCTAACCATAAATCCCTCAGGTATGACGGCCGGGGCCAAGGGTTGTAATAGCCCCGAAAACGGCATGGAAACCGCTGCGGTCAGCTTCCTGCAATCTCAAGTGAACTACACATCTCAGGGCTCACTCCTGCTTCTAGAGAACGTGACTGGTTCCATCGAACTTCAGCTTGAACCTGCCGCACCAGCCAGCTAAATGGTCCGGGGTAGAACGCCTCATGGTGCAAGTAGGCGACGATCACGGACTTTCGTCCCGTTTAGGGTTCGCCTTGCAGGCGTGCGTCAGAGCGATATTGCCTAGGGTTCGCATGGCGATCTTGTCGCGAACGGGACGGCGGTGCGGCTAAACGTCGGCGCCGATGGCCTTGCCGAGCTTGGCTATGGTCTGCTCGTTACGTCGGTAGTGGGAGAACTGGCCGATGCGAGTACAGATCACAAGATCCGCGCGTTGCAACGTCGCCATGAACTGTGAAGCGGTGGACTGAGACACCTTTGCACGCGCCTGAATGTGTTTCAAACACACTCCGACCTCGTCCGCCGGCCGATCCTGCGGCGGAAATGAGTTGCCGTCCTTGAGCCAGCTCAGAATTGCCAGGCGGGTTGGGTGGCCGAGCGCTTTGAATGCGCTCACGAGTTGATCGTCACTGAGTTCTGCCATGCCTCCAGAGTAGCCCGACATCGCAATATCGCAATATCGCGATGCTGTGCTACAAATTAGATCGGTAAATCACGTTTTTACGATGAAGGAGGAAGCATGGCACCGAGAACTGCATTAGTCGTCGGAGCACGGGGTGTGATCGGCGGAAACTTGATCGAGCACCTCGACCGCGTGGGAGGCTGGACGATCATCGGACTTTCTCGGCGGGGAGGGGCCAATCAGGGCTCGGTTCGGCATATCGCCGTTGACCTTCTGGACAAAGACGACACCGCTTTGAAACTCAACAGCCTGACTGGGATCACTCATGTCTTCTATGCCGCTTATCAGGATCGCGCCAGCTGGGCGGAACTGGTGCCGCCGAACTTGGCGATGCTCACGAATGTCGTCGACGCGATCGAACCCGTGGCGCCGAACCTGGAGCACATCAGTTTGATGCAGGGGTACAAGGTCTATGGCGCTCATCTGGGGCCCTTCCCGACGCCGGCCCGTGAGGACGATCCGCCGCATATGCCGCCGGAGTTCAACGTCGACCAGCAACAGTTCCTCGAGCGCCGGCAGGCTGACGCCGCTTGGTCGTGGTCCGCACTGCGACCCTCGGTTGTGGCCGGCATTGGGCTCGGCAACCCCATGAACCTCGCCATGGTGATTGCGGTGTACGCCTCTATCAGCAAAGAGCTCGGCGTCCCGTTCCGGTTCCCCGGCAAGCCCGGGGCCTACACAAGCCTGATCGAGATGACGGACTCAGGGCTGCTGGCGGAAGCTACCGCCTGGGTTGCAACAAACCCCGGCAGCAGGAACCAAGCCTTCAACATCACAAACGGTGACATGTTCCGCTGGTCCTCGATGTGGCCGAAAATTGCCGCGTTCTTCGACCTCGATGTAGCGCCACCTTTGCCGATGAGCCTTAGCGACGTGATGGCAGACAAATCTGAACTCTGGGATGCAATGGTTGCGAAGCACGCTCTGGCCAAGACCCCCTACTCTGATGTGTCCTCCTGGCAGTTTGGCGACTTCGTCTTTGCGTGGGACTACGACGTCATCGCCGACACGTCAAAGTCGAGGCGTGCCGGCTTCCACACATATGTTGACAGCGAAGCGATGTTCTTGAGAATCTTCCAGAGTCTCCGAGACCAGCGACTGATTCCCTAAGCAAGCGGCAGGGGCCTCGCATTCAAAGGGCCTGCCCGGACGATGTTACAAACTTACGCGGCCGCTACTCGGGCTGCGGCTGCGCCAGTCGTTCCCGCTGAGGGATCCGCTCTTTAGTGTCAGTTCGATTTTTGTGGAGGCCGTGGCCACTTCTGGTGGCCGCGTAGCCCGTGATTCGCCCATAGAAACGGAATCAACCGGGGAGCACCCCTTCGGACCCGAGTGCGGCGAGCCTTTCAGGTTCAAGCCCGTGCAAGTGGCTTTTAGCTGAAGCAGCGTGCTCATGGGGGCTTGGGTTTGGGCCAAATCTAGCGAGGAGGCTGGCGGTTTCTAATGGACAGTGCGCTGTCTGCGCAAGGACTGAGATTAGCCCACGGGTGAGGGGGAGATTCTCGCGGAGCTCGACGGGATCACTCGCACGGAGGGCGTGCGGTAAGTGGGGCTTCCCGGTACTAACCTGTTCATGGAGGCTGGATGAGGAAAGGGCAATGTGAAGTTGACCGCACACATCAAGACAGCGGCGGATGGATGGCTTCGATTCGACACCCTTGCCTATCTGTCCGGTCAGGAATGGCGGCGGGGCTCTGGCAGGCGGCTTCGTCCTGCCACCCGATGGGTTAGTCGACGAGGCCGTTGTCCCTGAAAGGGGCATTGAGGCGGTTTGGATAGACCTCAAGGATGAGGTTGCAGAGGGTGCGACCTTCGTCGGAGCCGTGGCCGACGTGTTGGCTGTGATTTCGATGACGGCGGTTTCGAACATGGCCCGGTCCAGCTCGGAAACTCTCCGGCGATTCGCCCGACATTTCGGCCAGCAGGTCGTGGACCATGCCCAGACATTCCGGGTAGGCGCAGGCGTGGAGCTCATGGATCTGGAGGCGTGCACCGCTCATCGAAAGCTGGCCGGATGGTTCAGAGTTGAATTCCATCTTTCTTAACTTCTTCCGTGGGAGTGTATCCCTTGTAGAGAGCGGCTCGGATGATCACGCTGAGGATCAGCAGATCGAACACGACCCAGGCAATGTTGACCAGCGTTCCCGCGGGTGCGCCCAGGCCCGTGAACATCCGGATGAGTCCGGTGATGGCTGCGATGATCAGGGCCGTTATGGCCACGAGCTGAGGGCGGATCAGGGACCAGGGCGGGCCGTCGCCCTGGCGGGTTTTGGGGGTCACCGCGAATCCGAGGTCACGGCCGAACAGGACGTTCCCTGCCGCCGTCGTGCATGCTTTGATCCAGATGGGGAAGAGCGCCACACTGTATTGCTGGCCGCGCCAGGTTTTCCTGCCGCGGGCGGCAACGAAGAACAGCAGCTGGTTCACCACCAGGAACGGGATGAGCCTGGCGAAGAAGTCGATGCTGAATGCATCCACCGGCATGGTTCCAAAGCACAGGAAGATGATGGGCGCGGCGATGTAGATGACCGCGGCAAAGCCGGAGAGGTAGCTCCACATCGTGGAGAAGTACATTAGGCGCTGGCCCCAGGCGAGTCCGCTCTGGAGGAGGGGATTTTCGCGGAGGAACACCTGCATGGTTCCTTGGGCCCAGCGCAGCCGCTGGGTCAGCATGGTCCGGAGGTCTTCGGGTGCCAGGCCCTTGGCCAGAATCTCGTGGTGGTAGACGCTCTCCCAGCCCTGGGCGTGGAGCCGCATGCAGGTGGCCATGTCCTCGGTCACGGAGTTCGTGGCCATGGGCATGACGGGGAGGGCCTCGTCGGAGCGGTCCACGTCCAGGGCCTGGACCATTTTGCGGACCGATCTGATGGCGCCGATGGGTGACCAGTCGCGGCGGGCCAGGCGGTCGATGGCGGCGTCGTCGATGTAGACGCCGGTCCTGCCGTCTCCGGAGAGGCGGGCGATTTCGTCCAGGTCCGCCTGAATGGATGCGACGTCGATCGTGACGATGCTCCTGGCTGCGGCGTCGACCTTGCGCTGAAAGTCGTAGGTGATGGATGCGACGGGTTTGTTCTGGTGCAGTTCCTTTCGTGCGGCCCGGGCAGCGAGGCCGACGTCGTCCAGCGCGCGGGTCAGGTGCTCACCTGTCGCGCCGTGTTTGGCGCGTGCCTTGGCGATGACCTTGTCGGCGGCCTTCAGCGTCTGCTGGAGGCTGTGCCGTACGCCTTCGACATAGCCGGTGATCCCGATCTGCATGAGGGCTTCGCGCCGGATCATGGCGTTGGAGCCGCAGAAGAACGCGGCGTTCCAGCCGTCCTTGCCTTGCTGGATGGGGCCATAGAACAAGGGTGCCTGGCTTCCCAGGATGTCGTCGTCGGTGACGTTGTGGAACCATTGCGGGGTCTGCACCAGTGCAACTTTTTCGTTGGTGAAGTGGCCCAGCATGCTGTCCACGATTCCGGGTTCGGGGATCTGGTCGGCATCGAGAATGAGGAGGAATTCGCCCTGTGTTGCGGCCAGGGCGTTGTTGAGGTTTCCGGCCTTCGCGTGCCGGCGGTGGTTTTCCCAGTCGGGGGAGCGGATGATGTAGCCGATGCCGGCATCCTCGGCCGCCCGTTTCATGGCGGGCCGCGCGCCGTCGTCCAGGATCCAGGTCTTGTGCGGGTAGCTGATGCGGCTGGCCGCGACGGCGGTGGTCATGACCAGGCCGGTGGGCTCGTTGTAGGTAGTGATGAAGACGTCCACAGTGAGGCCCTCCGGTGGGGCAGGAGGGGTGTCGCGGACGCGCAGCTTCCACATGGTGAGCCCGAACAGGACGGCATCGATGAGGCTGTAGGTTTCGACCATGACCAGCGGCACGCTGATCCAGGCTGCGGACCAGTTTACGGAGAACAGCCAACGCCAGGCCATGTAGTTCACGCCCAGGATTATGGTCACCGTGGTGAGGATCCGGACGACGAGTTGGTGGTTCAAGGAGCGGCCTTTCCAGCCTCGGTTCCGGGTTGCCGCTGCGCGCCCGCACCGGGTAAACCCGGCGCGGGCGCGACGGGCGGAATCAGGAGTTCCTGGCCGCCAATGCCGCGGCGAGGGCGCTGGCCGAGGCGGTGGAGCTGTTGATCCGCCAGTCGACTTCTTTGTTGTGGTGAAACCAGACGAAGGCGGTGATGTCGGACTGGGCGGCGAGGTACGAAACGAGGGCGGTGTTCCAGTCAGCCTTGGAGCCTCCGGCCTCTGCGGAGGCTGTCTCGGAGATCATGATCGGCTTGCCGGGTGCGAGGCTGCGGAGTGCAGTCAGTCCGTCGCCGAAGAGGGCCGATGGCGATGTCCAGGAGCTCCACGATGCGGCGGTTCCCCAGTTGTAGCCGTCCAGACCAACAATGTCGACGTAGCCGGCGCCGGGGAAGAGCCCGGAGAGCGGGGTGGAGCCCCAGTAGGGGACGTTCGGGCTCCAGACCCACTGCACGTTGGTGGCGCCTGTTGCGGCTACGACGTCGTGCACGTGGCGCCATGCTGCGGCGTAGTCCCCGGCCTGGTTGCCGTTGGCGGATTCAGCCCAGGGGTACCAGTTGCCGTTCATTTCGTGGGCGAACCGCAGCATGACGGGCTTGTCCCATGAAGCCAGGGCGGTACCCCATTGGGCGATGTAGGTGTCGAAATCTCCGGCGGTGATGCGGTCCAGGGCGTAGGCGGGCTGGTTGGCGCCGTTGCCGCTCCAGAGCCAGGGCTCCCAGGTGATGAGGCTGGTGGCGCCCCGGGCGTCGACGGCGTTCAGGTCAGCGATCGGCGCGGCCTGGCTGAAGTCTTTGTAGGACATGACGATGGAGGGATTTTCGTTGACCAGCGTTGCGACGGCGTCCAGCTCGCTGGTGGCCAGCGGACCTCCGGGCGTGGACACTCCGAACCGCAGCGGGGCAGAGCTGATGGGAGGGTTGAGGGTTGTTGTGGACGTCTCGGTCCGGGCCGCCATCGTGACCGGAGCAGCACTGGCCGTGGCCGCGCTGTCACGGCCGGCGGAGGTGGAGGCCGGGCTATACGTGACGGTGTAGGGCGCGGACGCCGAGGGCTTTCCCGCCTTGGCCGTCACCACAACAGTTGCTGCGGTTGTTGCCGGTATGTTCACGTCCGCCGTGAAGGAACCGTTGGCCCCGGTGGTGAACGGGATGCTCGATGAACCGGCTGTCAGGGTTCCGAACGACTGGCGCGCAAAGCCGGTGCCGGTCACTGTGATGGACGCTCCGGCCGGCCCTGCGGAGGTGCTCAGGGTAATCCCGGCCCGTTCTGCAGCCTCCGATGGCACTGCGATACCCATAACAACAGCCAGTGGCAGCACCAAGCTGGCCACCAGAAACCGAACCAATCGCTTCTTACGCACAAACACTCCCCAGCATCAGTGAAAAATGAGGCCCCGGGACGGGGCAAAATGTTGGCCTCGGTGGACGGTAGTCAAGGGTTGCGCCGCGATTCGCATTCGACGAAAGCCATCGAGTTCCCCCAGAGTTTTCACTTCCAAGTAGTCAACTACTGACTTGAAAAGGATCCCCCAGACAATGTTTGCAAGCGGTACAGGTTCACACCTAGTGCTGGGCGAAATCCTTGGCAAACACTGCGCATGCCTTGGCGAAGCTTGGACAATCCTAGGTAAAGCCTGGATCGGCTCGCCGTCCCTTCGAATCTGCGTGAACAACTCCACTCTCGAGCCCATCCGGCCTTCCAGCACATGTTCGCGTCTTAGGCCGAGTACGAACGCTCGCGTTTGTCCGAACGCACCAAGGCAGGGCTAGCGGCCGCGAAAACCAGGGCCCGGCTTGGCGGAAGTCCGCCGGCGATGACTGCGGCGAAACTTGAGGCAGCCAGAGACCTGCGTCGTCAGGCTAAGAAAACTGCAGGAGATCGCGTACACCTGAGCGTGTCCCATCCGACCAAGGCCCTTGGCCCGCGAACGTGTATGTCAGGACCGGTGTCTGAGGCCATCGTTCGGGGCGTCGCTTAAATCACTTCCGTCCGCGTCGGGAGTCGGGTCCGAGAGGTCGGTGACCAGGCCCGTGCCCGCACATTCTCGTACGGCATCGATTCCGGCGACGGCTGTTAACTTGTCATCGAAACCGGACGACACGGCCATTACCGTTCCTCTGTCGTCGAGGAGCCGGAACCTGAACTGCGATTGCGCATCAACGAATAACTCAAAAAGACCAGCCATGGTGTTTCCCCCCTGCAGACGGGTGCACCCCGCCCGACAGCCCTCGGTAAGGGCCTGCGAAACCGCCTGCTGCTGGACGGATCCGGACTACTCGAACGCGGCGTTGCGTTGGAAGTGGTCCGTCAATAAGATGTGGCGACCTGCCCGTCATCACTCCTCATCCAACCATGCCGTGTCAGGGGACCCAACAACGGCCACAGGTTCCTAGGAAGCCGTTTCTCCGGCGGGCACAAACAGCACCGATCAGGGCGCCACCGGTTGCGGCCTAATGGGTGGACCCTAGCTGCTGTCAGACCCAAGGTAATGTCCGGCCTCTCATTTCTCCTCGTCGTCGCTGGCCTTTTGGCTTAGCCGTTATCGGCGTCCTCCTTTACGGACAGTCCCAGATCCGGTCTCGATCAGGGTCCAGCGATCGCCGAACGCCTCCACCGCGCGTTGATCGGGCACCTTGACTGCGGCTCACCCGCTTCGCCCATAGTGCTTGCAATCTACTACCGCCAGCTAATACCGTCTCGACAAGGGGCTGCAAACCACAAGCGGAAGGCATTTCATGCTGGAGGAAGTCGCTGAGGGCGTTCTGGTTCACGAGAGCGAGTTCATCCAGAGTAATTCCGTTGTCGTGCAGGGCCGGGACGGTGTGTTGCTCATTGACCCCGGTATAACGGGCGACGAAATGTCGGCCCTCGCGAACGACCTTCACGAGTTGGGCCAGCCCGTCGTGGCAGGCTTCTCGACGCATCCTGATTGGGACCATGTGCTCTGGCACGCGAACTTCGGCGACGCGCCCCGTTACGGTACAGCCCGCTGCGCGGCCTCTATCCAAAATTTGCTGTCGAACGCGGACTGGAAGGCCCGCATAGCCGAGGGGCTCCCGCCGGAGTACGCCGAGGATATCCCGATGGATCTGCTGGGTCTCATTACCGGTCTGCCCGCCGATACTGCGCAGATTCCTTGGGATGGCCCCACAGCCCGGATCATCGAGCATCAGGCCCATGCCCCCGGCCATGCGGCGCTGTTGATCGAGGAGCGCCGCGTCCTCGTCGCCGGCGATATGCTTTCTGACATCCTGATGCCGTTCCTCGACCTGGAGGCCGCGAATCCGATCGAGGACTACCTCGCCGCGTTGAGGCTGTTTGACAGCGTGGCCGACGACGTTGATGCCGTCATCCCTGGTCACGGCTCGGTCGGCGGAGCTGGGCAGCTACGGGCACGTATCAACCAGGATCGCGCGTACGTGCGGGCCCTGCGAGACGGCGGTGTTCCCGACGACCCGCGTGTCGGCCCATCGGCCCCGTTGGATTGGCTGCCCGATGTGCATAGATGGCAACTCCAGCGGCTCGCCCAAAGAGAACAGAACGAGACACCCAAATAGCGGTCGCATACCGGCACTACGGGCTGTCCCGTGCAGGGTTCTTCAAACGGATACCCGCATCTACCGCTGACAGAACAAGGCCAAATGCCGCTAGATTCACAACCAAGCCGGCTGCTGATTGCAACTCTAGTGGCAGCACTTCGCGACAAAGTCTGTCGGATTCGCTTGGGGTGGAGCAGCGCTCGACGGCGGCCCGCCACCTGAGCTGGCCTGACCGAATGTCGCCGAATCCGTCTAGGCCACAACGAAGAGTCGACTGGCTCGCTGCGCATCGGTGGCGGATCCGTCAGCCATCTCGAAGAAGTAATTACACTGCCACTGCTGGGATTTTTTCGCCTGCCGATTCGTCGTAGCTGACCAGGGCGGATAGATGCGGAACCCTCGCTTGCCTCCGGCGCCGCCAACGGACACGACGCCGTGCTTGACCAGCGCCGCCTTCGGAAAAGCGAATGCTCCGACTCGGGAATCCTCCCGTACGCAGATCACCAGCACGTCGCTGCACTCCTCCGCGGGCAGAGGTTCGGTCGACCCATCGAGAGAGCGCCGCCACACCGTCACGAACAAGCCCACCTTCGTCGGGGTCAGTTTTCCGACCCTGAAGCGAACCGGAGACCGACCGATTGCCGAGATCGCGGCACCGTACTCAGCGTTGTCGGCCTCGACTTTGGCGGGGGAACAGACGAGGCCGAGGTCGCCGAGGACCCTCATCACCATGGCGACATCCGGATGGACCTGAAGACCTGACATAGCACTCCCATCGAAACGAATCCCCGACAGGAGCGACGGGGCTGTGCGCGAAGAGCTCAGCCCTCACTACCCCGACGATATCCCCACGTGCACAAAAGGCGTGGTCAGGCCTCGGCCTGCGGCAGCACCAGCAGGTAGCCCGCCGGCAGATCGCTGCTCCAGCGTCGCGGCTCGCGGACCACGAACTGCGTCGCCAGCTGCTCGGGGCTGAGCAGGCTGTTGGGCGCAGGCGATGGACCCCACTGCCCGCTGCCGTGCGGGTAGAGCGGATCCTGGACGCGGACGCCGGTGACCGAGAACTCCGGGAACTGGCCGGGATCGCCGAGCGACTCGAACCCGCTCATCACCCAGGCATGGCGGCCGCTCCACATGACCAGCCCGACCGGCCGGCCCGTTTCGGTGATGGCACGCGCCGCCGTTCGCAGCGCGTCCTCATAGTCGGCGATGCTGACAACGGCGTATGGCCCCATCCCGACGTCGGTCAGCACCTCTGCCCAACCGAGCGGATTTGCACCGTTGAACGAGTTGGACGACCGTGCCCGGGCCCTCTCCCACAGGTCGCCCTGCTGAGCGCGATCGGCCCACGTGCCGCCCCCCGTGTCATCGATGAGGTTGTGCGCGATCTGGATGCTCGCCGCAACACACCAGTCGAAGGTGTACTGCGGCACGAAGTCCCCCTCCTGGTAGAGGTTCAGGGCAAACGCCTGGGGCACCGCCGTTGGCGTGGGAACCGGCGTCGGTGTGGGGGCTGGAGTCCGGTGAGGGGCGGGGGCGACGTCGCCAGCGGCTGGCCGGGCCGAGGACGTTGCTATCGGTCGATCGGTGGCGGTCTCGTCAAAGCCGATCGCGGGCGCGCACGCCGTGAGGAGCATCGTCAGGGCAACGAGCCAGGCCAGAAGACGGGCAGGGGCACCGGTCATAATCGAAAGTCTAGCGCGATGCGGCCAGGTCTTGACGGGGTACAGAGGCGCCGTTCGCAGGGCGACTGTTGCCCGCCGTCGTTCACCTGGGACGCCTCCTGAAGGAGAAACGCCCGACGGCGGTGGCCGGGCGGGGTGCCTTGCGCCAGGCCCGGCGGTCCAGCGCCACAGAGTGTCAGAACCGTAAGGACGACGACCCCGAAGTAGATCAGCTCCGCGCGGTCGGCGCCGGGACCGGTGAAGCCGAAGGAACCCGTGGTGAAAGTGCCCTGGCTGTTGTGGAACAGGAGCGCCAGCAGGGCACTGCCGCCCTGTGCGGTTGAAAAGCCACATATAGAGGAAGGTGATGGCGAACGTCGTCGGCAAGCTGATCAGGCTTAGCCCGCCAAAGAGGACCAGCGGCAGGTGCCACAGGGCCACGAGGACGCCGAGAATGGCTGCGGACAGCAGCGGAGGCCGGGACGCCTGAAGGAGGGGGAGGGCGTAGCCGCGGAACCCGGGTTCTTCGCCCAGTGGGCCCACGCGACGCGCCACCGGACGAGTCGCCGTCGCAGCTGCTGGCTACAGGGCGGGAGTGCGCAGCGACGTGTCTTCGGGTTCGTTGACGTCGTTGGGCTGGTGTGGGCTTAGGTTCTTCCGGTATCGCCATACGGCAATGCCGACGACGACGGCGGCGAGTGCCATGGAGAGCAGCAGCGATTCGCGGGTTGCGTCCAGGATCAGCATGCCGATGAGCAGGGCGACGATGCTGGCGATTGCAACCCACGTCAGGTACGGGAAAAGCCACATCTTCATGGCGAGGTCCTTGGCGGCTGCGCCCATGCGGCGGCGCAGGATCAGCTGTGACGTGGCGATGACCAGCCACACGAAGAGTGCGATGGCGCCGGAGGTATTGACCAGGAAAAGAAATACCGTTTCCGGGGCAACATAGTTCAGTCCGACCGTGATGAATCCGACCACGGTGGATGACAGAACGGCAGCAGCCGGAACGCCGCGCTTGGAGATCTTGGTCCAGGCCTTCGGGGCGTCTCCTCGCTGGGAGAGGGAGAACAGCATGCGGCTGGCGGTGTAGAGACCGGAATTCAGGCAAGACAGGACCGATGTCAGCACGACGATATCCATGATGGTTCCCGCACCCGGGATGCCGAACAGCTCAATGACGGCCACATACGGGCTCTTGGCCACGCTGGCGGAGTTCCAAGGCAGCAGGGTTACGACGATGGCGATGGAGCCGATGTAGAAGACCAGGATGCGCCATACGGTGGACTGGACGGCCTTCTTGACCGCGTCCACGGGATTTTCGGACTCGCCGGCGGCGATCGTGGCGATCTCGGCCCCGAAGAAGGAGAACACCACCACCAGAATGCCGGCGAGTACGGCGCCTGGACCGTTCGGAAAGAACCCGCCGTTCTCAAGGAGGTTGCTGACTCCTGGGGCGGGAACCCCGGGGACAAGGCCCAGGATGGCGGCAATACCGAACAGCAGGAAAAGCACGATAGCCGTCACTTTGATGGACGCGAACCAGAACTCGAATTCACCATAGGACTTCACCGAGCCAAGGTTGGTCAGCGTCAGAAGGACCATGAGCAGCAGCGCCCACACCCATTGGTCGATGCCAGGCACCCAGCGGTGCATAATTGCTGCGCCGGCGGTCGCCTCGATTCCCAGGACGATGATCCAGAACCAGGCATACAGCCAACCGATGCTGAACCCCGCCCAGCGTCCCAGCGCTTTGTCGGCGTAAGCGGAAAAGGACCCGGTTTCCGGATTGGCCGCGGCCATTTCGCCGAGCATCCGCATGACCAGGATGACCACGAGTCCGGCTGCCGCGTAAGCCAGGAGTATGCCTGGGCCCGCTTGCTTAATCGCGGCTCCTGAGCCAACGAACAGCCCGGCGCCAATGACGCCGGCGATCGCGATCATGGAGAGATGCCGTGGCTTGAGTGTTTTTGACAGCTGTGTGTCCGTGTTCATGGTGACGAGGCTTTCGATAGGCGGACCGTCAGGTTCAACGCTGGGCGGCGGGTGACCTGAGCCACATGCCCTATAGACGCTAGACGCCGCTCGCGGAAAGGGCGCTGTTCGTTTGCCCAACCAGGCAGCGTGGCGGATGTGCGATTGCGAAATTCTTGACCTGGAGCCCGCCCTGCCGTGTCCTATAGGTAAACATTGAATACGGTCGCCTATGCACTTTCCGCCAGGCCCTCGTCACCACGGAGCGTCAGGCGGCCAGCGCGGGGCGCTAAACCCCGACGGCGGGGAGGCCCAGGGTGCGCCCCTCGCGTAGGACCAGGACGCGGCGGAAGTTGCGGTCCACCACTACGACGTCGGCCCGCAGCCCCGCGCGGAGGCTTCCGATTTCCTGCGCCTGGCCGATGATCGCGGCCGGAACCGCGGTGGCTGACAAAACAGCGGCGGCCGGCTCCACACCGGCGCCAATGGTCCGCCGCACAACGTCCAGCATGGTGGCCGTCCCGCCGGCGAGCGTGCCGTTGCTCAGCCGGGCGACGGCACCGCTGACGGAGACGGCTGCGGGGCCAAGCTCGTAGTCGCCGTCGGGCAGCCCGGTGGCGGCCATGGAGTCCGTCACCAGGACCACGTTTTCGGCCCCCACCAGCTCGAAGACCATCCGGACCGTTTCGGGGTCCAGGTGCGCGCCGTCGGCGATGAGTTCGACGGCAATCGTGCCGGCCCCGGCCAGCCGGAGGCACGCGGCGACCGGTCCGGGGCTGCGGTGGTGCAGCGGCGGCATGCCGTTGAAGAGGTGTGTGATCGTGGGGCGCGATACGGTCCCCAGGCCGGATGCCGCCAGCAGCTCCGCCGCCCCGGTGAGGGAGGCCGCCGTCGTCCGCGCGTCCGCGTCAGTGTGGCCCAGCGACGGCGTGACGCCGTGCTCGGCGAGCATCCGCACCACGGCGTCGGCGCCGGGAAGTTCCGGCGCGTACGTCATGGTCCGCAGGTGGCCGCCGGCCGCAGCCAGCAGCTCGCCCAGCAGGGGGAGGTCCGGCTCGCGCAGGTACCGTGGATCCTGGGCGCCGCAGCGCGCGTGGGACAGGAACGGCCCCTCGGAGTGGATGCCCGCGATGAGCCCTTCATCGGCGAGCAGCCGCAGGGTTTCCAGGCCGCGCAGCAGGTCCTCACGGGACGCGGTCACCGTGCTTGCCAGCAGCGTGGTGGTGCCGCTGCGGTGCAGGAAGTCGACGGCGGTCCTGGCAGCCTCGCTGTCGCCGCTGGGGAAGTCGCCGCCGACAGCGCCGTGGCAGTGCAGGTCAACGAGGCCGGGCAGAATCATGCTGCCCGGCGGCAGTTCGAGTTCTTCAAGGCCGGGCAGCGACGCCTCATCAAGACCGGCGCGGGGCCCCACATACGCGATGCGGCCGTCTGCGACGGCCACCACTGCGTCGTCATGGATCGAGCCGTCGGTGAGGACCGTGCCGACCAGCAGGTAGTTCCCGGGCTCAGCGGCGGTGGGCTGTGCTCGTTCCGGCGGCGGGGTCACTTCAGGGCCTCGGCGAACCAGCCGGTGATGGTGGCCGGGTGCGTGATCGCGGTACCGACGACGACGGCGAACGCGCCGGCGTCGAGGCACTGCCGGGCCTGGGCGGGGGAGTGGAGGCGGCCTTCGGCGATGAGCGGCACACCGAAGCCGGCCGCGGCGATCTGCTCCAGCAGTTCCAGGTCGGGGCCGTGCGTCTTGGGGCGCTCGCCGGAGTAACCGGACAGCGTGGTGCCGATCAGGTCGGCCCCGGCCTCGACAGCGGCGGCGGCGTCGTCGAACGAGCCGCAGTCCGCCATCACCAAGGCGTGGGAATCCTGGTGGATGCCCGCCACCGTCTGGGCCAGCGTCAGGCCGTCCGGACGCTCCCGGCGCGTGCCGTCGATCGCCACCACGTGGGCGCCCGCGTTGGCCACCGCCAAAGCGTGGCGGAGTGTGGGAGTGATGAAGACGCCGTCGTGCCCGTCCTTCCAGAGCCCGATCACCGGAACCTCCACCGCTGCACGCGTGAACTGCACATCGGCCAGGCCCTGGACCCGGACAGCAGCGGCGCCGCCGATCACCGCGGAGGCGGCCATCTGCCCCGTGGTGCGCGGGTCCCGCAGGGGCTCGCCCGGGTACGCCTGGCAGGACACGATCAAATGCCCGCGCAGGGCTTCGAGGGCTTCGGGGGTCAGGATCACGGTCGGTTTCCTCTGGAAGGTTTGGCGGAGCGGGCTGAAGATCGGAGTCGGGCGGGGTGGTCAGGCGAGGTGCTTTACGACGACGGTGTCAGGACCGAGCGGTGAGGACCAGTCGCGCGGCGCCCACCATTGCTGCTGCGTTGCCGAGTTTAGCGGGAAGGACGGGGAGGCCGAGCAACGCGGGCAGGAGTTCGGCGCGCAGGGCGCGTTCCATGGGACGCCACCAGGGGGCGCCGGCGTCGGAGAGGCCGCCGGAAACCACCACCACTTCGGGGTCCAGGATGTTGGCGAGTCCGCCCACGGCCTGGCCGGCCGCGGCGGCGCCCATACCCACCGCCTGGATGGCTATGGCGTCGCTGGCGCCGGCAAGGGCAAAGACGCCGCGGGCGTCCATCACCGGCTCGTTGCCGCCCAGCCGCACGTACGCCTCGCGGATGGCGGGTCCGGAGGCGATGGCCTCAACATGCCCGGCGCCGCCGCAGACGCAGGGCACAGGCTTGCCCTCGTGGAACGCATACGGGGAAGCGAAATGGCCCACGTGTCCGCCCGCGTAGCGGTGTCCGAGGACCGGGTGCCCGGCCAGGACAAAACTGCCGCCGACGCCGGTGCCGAAGGCCACCAGGAGCGAGCTTGAGGTTCCTGCGGCGGAACCCGTCCACGACTCGCCCAGGGCGTGCGCATGGACATCGTTCACGGCCTGGACAGCCTCCGGCGCCAGGCCGAGCCGGGCGGCCAACCCTGCGGTCAGCTCGGTCCCGGCCCACCCGAGGATGGCATCGGTAGCGGACACCACAACACCGCGCCCGGCATCGATAACGCCAGCTGAACCAACGCCAAC
>NZ_JAKFFD010000126.1:0-7687 GCF_036675385.1 Pseudarthrobacter sp.
TCTGGCAGGCTAGGAACGTGATTGCAATCCTGTCTGCACCAAGTAACCTCGGCCTGCGGCCTCCAAGACGCGGCAGTGTGCCCGGCACAGCCAAAGCACCCGAGGCCCTAAGAGAAGCCGGTCTATTCAAGCGGCTCGCACAGGTGGGGGCGATTGACGCTGGCGTAGTCCTTCCAGGGCGGTACGTCGATGACGACACCACTCGCTCGGCTGGCCATGTTCGCAACGAGGCTGCGATGGCCGAGCACGCCCATCGACTTGCCGATCGTCTGGCGGGTGTTATCGAAGCAGGAAATACTCCGTTGGTGGTCGGCGGAGATTGCAGCGTCCTACTCGGAATCGGCCTCGCTCTCTCGCGGCGCGGCCGGACTGGCCTGGTTCATGTAGATGGCCACACTGACTTTCGGCACCCTGGCAACAGCGAGGAGTGCGCTAGCGTCGCCGGTGAAGACCTTGCCGCTGCCGTTGGCCTGCACTGGCCAGCAATCGCGAATATGGACGGATTCGGGCCGTACTTCCCCCCAGCTCGTACCGTCCACATAGGGCACCGAGACGATGATGCAGAGGCTTCCGAAGCGCGTCGGAAACTGGGCCTCGTCGTCTCCGCCCAAGAAGCCCTTGCTCAGGCGCCGGACGCCATCGCCGCTGCAGCTCTTGCAGTTGCGGGCGTTGGCTACTGGCTGCAGATCGACGTCGACGTACTCGATCCCAGCGTGATGCCAGCCGTAGACAGTCCCGACCCAGGAGGATTCGCCGCGAATGAACTGACGGAACTTCTGGCTCAGCTCGCCCCATGGGCCATCGGGGCGTCAGTGACCGTGTTCGACCCTGACCTCGACCCCGACGGACGGTACTCCCGCGTGGTTACCGACGTCATTTCGGACGGTCTCGCGCGACTAGGTGTGGCTGCCTGACCTCCCCACCCCCAGTAAGGGATCCCCCTACCGGCCAACCGGGCGTGTCATTTACCGCTGCAGAAACGCCGCCATTTAGCGCTGCGATTCATAAAAGTGAGAGAGCGTTGGGAATTAAGTGGCGTTAAGTGAGAGAGCGTCCAGGTGTGGGGAGGGGGCGGCGTTTTTGGTCCTGTGAGCTTTCCGGTTATCGGCGCATACTTGAACGCACAGGCCACGCCATGGGAGGACACCATGAAGTTTCTCGGAGCACTTATTGTCATCTGGCTGATCATCGGAGGAATCGCCGCCTGGCAGCGCGGCTATTTCGGCGGGGCTCCAGGGTCCTGCGCCGCGGCGGGAACGGTGGCCGTGACCATCGTCGCCGGGCCCTTGAACTACCTGGGCGTCAACCCGCAGGTCGGCTGCGAGCTGCCCCAACCCTCCCAGTAGCCAGATCCTTGGTGCCCCGGCGTGTGGTCCCTAGAGTAGGGAATGCCGGGCGCTGGCTTTTGCTTGGCGCCCGAAACTGATCCCGAAGCTTCGAAAGGACCGCCGAGATGGCATTCGTCACCGTTGGAACCGAGAACAGCACCGATACCGAGCTCTACTACGAAGACCACGGGAGCGGCCAGCCCGTTGTCCTGATCCACGGCTACCCGCTGGACGGATCCTCCTGGGAAAAGCAGACCACCGCCCTTCTGGAGGCCGGCTACCGCGTGATCACCTACGACCGCCGCGGCTTCGGCAAGTCCAGCAAGACCACCCGCGGCTACGACTACGACACGTTCGCCGCCGACCTCAAAACCCTCCTGGAATCGCTGGACGTCAACAACGCCGTGCTGGTGGGCTTCTCCATGGGTACCGGCGAGGTTGCCCGTTACCTGAGCACGTATGGCTCCGCCCGGGTGGCCCGCGCAGTGTTCCTCGGATCGTTGGAACCGTTCGTCCTGAAAACCGAGGACAACCCGGAAGGCGTACCGCAGGACGTTTTTGACGGGCTCACCGAAGCCGTCACCGCGGACCGGTACGCGTTCTTCACGGAATTCTTCAAGAACTTCTACAACTCGGACACGTTCCTGGGCACACCGCGGCTCAGCCAGGAAGTCCTGGACGCCAGCCGGAACAT
This sequence comes from Pseudarthrobacter sp., assembly GCF_036675385.1. Taxonomy (NCBI): domain Bacteria; kingdom Bacillati; phylum Actinomycetota; class Actinomycetes; order Micrococcales; family Micrococcaceae; genus Pseudarthrobacter; species Pseudarthrobacter sp. The sequence continues at coordinate 2,023 of NZ_JAKFFD010000126.1, forward strand.
CGCAGCCGGAGCCGGCGCCACCGCATCAGTCGCCGCGCAGCCCACCTGGCTGACCGACTTCCGCGGCGACATCCCCCGGATCGATGTCCCCGCGCTGATTGTCCACGGCACCGAGGACAACATCCTCCCCATCGACGTCACCGGCCGCCGGTTCGCCAAGGCCCTGCCGTCGGCGGAGTATGTGGAGATCGACGGCGCCCCGCACGGGCTGCTGTGGACGCACGCCGCGGAAGTCAACGAAGCCCTGCTCGCCTTCCTGAAGAAGCAGACCGGATAACAAAAAAGAGTGGAAGGGCCAGTTCATTCGCCTGGCCCTTCCACTCTTTAAGGCTTAGTCAGCTCAAGCCCTGGCGGCCTTGCCCGGCAGCGCCAGCTTGAAGACCTTCGCCCAGGAAGATCCCACCTGCTTCAGCAGCGGACCCGTGGTGTACTTCAGGCCATAGCGCTGGCAGATCTCGCGGACCCGCGGAGCAACCTCGGCGTACCGGTTGGACGGCAGGTCCGGGAAGAGGTGGTGCTCGATCTGGTGCGACAGGTTGCCGGTCATCAGGTGCATGAACTTGGAACCGGAGATGTTGGCCGAGCCGATCATCTGGCGGACGTACCAGTCACCGCGGGTTTCGCCTTCCACCATTTCCTCGGTGAAGGTGTCCGCGCCTTCGGGGAAGTGGCCGCAGAAGATCACGGCGTGCGCCCACACGTTGCGGACGGCGTTGGCGGTCAGCGTGCCGTAGAGGGCCTGCTTGCCGGAACCGGTGAGCATGGCGACGGCGGGCGTGGCCGCGTAGTCCTTGGTGAACTGGGTGACCACCTTGCGGCCCAGCGCCTTGAGGTCCTTGAGCAGTGCTTCCTTGGACTTCTTGCCTGCCTGGTACTCAGCAAGCTCCAGGTCGTAAATGGCGATGCCCCATTCGAAGACAGGAGCCAGGATGGCGTTGTACAGCGGGTTGCCCAGGTTATGAGGCTTCCACGGCTGGCTCTCGTCCATCCGCAGGAGGTTGTATCCGACGTCGTTGTCCTTGCCCACCACGTTGGTCCAGCGGTGGTGGAGGTCATTGTGGCTGTGCTGCCAGGAGCGCGCCGGGGTAACGAAGTCCCATTCCCAGGTGGTGGAGTGGATGTCCGGGTCACGCATCCAGTCCCACTGCCCGTGCAGGATGTTGTGGCCGAGTTCCATGTTTTCCAGGATCTTGGCGAAGCTCAGCAGCGTGGTGCCGGTGACCCAGGCTGCCTTGTTCTTGCTGACCAGCAGTGCCGCGCGGCCGGAGATCTCGAGTCCGCGCTGGATCTTGATCATGCGGCGGATGTAGGCGGCGTCGGATGCGCCGCGCTTGGCGAGGATTTCGTCGCGGATCGCGTCGAGTTCCCGGCCCAGCTCAGCTACCTGTTCGTCGGAAAGGTGCGCGGCAGCGGGCGGGCGGACAGAGGGGCCGCCGGACTCGGCGAGCGCTCCGGGGCGCGTCTTTGCCGCTCCGGTCGGGGCGGCCTTGCTTTCTGAAACTGATTTGTTTTCTGAAACTACTGACATGCGTTAATGCTCCTCAGAGTTCGAGGTTGACGGGTCCGGCGGCTGCCGAGACACACGTTTGGATTAGTTGGCCGGGTTCGCCGTGGACTTCGTTGGTGCGAAGGTCACGGACCTGTCCGGCCAGGAGCGGAGTCAGGCAACTGTGGCAGATCCCCATCCGGCAGCCGCTGGGCATCAGCACCCCGGCGTCCTCGCCGACGTCGAGCAGCGGAGTATCGCCGTCGGCGTCAATTTCCCGGTCCGACGCCTCAAAGGTGACCAGGCCGCCGTCGTGCCCTACACCCCCGGCGAAGGTGGTGTTGAACCGTTCAATCATCAGGTTGCCGGGATCGCCGGCGAGCGCAACATCGGAACCGGGGGCACCGGCGGTGAGGGACGCCTGCTTCCACAGGGCCTCGGCGTCGTCCAGGAAACTGTCGGGACCGCAGGCGTAGGCGGCGCGTTCCTTCCAGTCCGGGCAGATGTCATCGAGCTCGGCCGTGTTGGTCAGGTCCATGCGGCCCTGCTCGCCGGTGTACCAGTGGGCCAGCCGGAAGTTGGGGAACTGGTCAGCCAGTTCGGCGAGTTCCTCGCGGAAGAGGCTGTCGCCGGGCGTGCGGGCTGAGTGGACCAGGACGACGTCGGCATCCGGGCGGCGGGGAACAAGCGTGCGGATCATGGACATCACCGGAGTGATGCCGCTGCCGGCGGTGACCATCAGGAGCGGCCTGGGGTGCTCGGGCAGGACGAAGTCGCCTTGCGGGGGTGCCAGGAAAAGGACGTCGCCCGGTTTGGTGGTCCGGACCAGGGTTCCGGAAACAGCGCCGACGTCGGTGACGGTGATGGCCGGGTCCTTGCCGGCGGGGGCGCTCAGCGAATACGAGCGCCAGTGGCGGACGCCGTCCAGCTCAACGCCTATGCGCGCCCACTGGCCAGCCAGGTGGGAATGCCAGCCGCGGCCGGGACGGAAGAAGATGGTGGCCGACTGTGCCGTTTCCTGGACCACACGGGTCACCACTCCACGCAGCTGGCGCGCGGAGAAAACAGGGTTAAAGAGCGCCAGAATATCTTCCGGTGCCAATGGCGTTGTCAGTACGGAAGCCGCCTGTGCCAGCTGACGTAGCCGGATCATGCAGTCAAACCTAAAGCGGCGCGAGCCATATGTCTCTCTCCTGACCGTTCCGCAGTCACGCAGTAATGTTGGGGCCTCAGCCCCCAATGCCCGCTACAAGCCTAACGGCTGTGGCTTGCTGATGGTTCCCGGGTCAGCGGCTGTCCCGGTCTTCGAATTCCTCATCGAGGTCGTGGTGCCTGAACTCCGTCTCCGGGTTCGGCTCCCCCTCGGCCACGTACTCGTAGTCCAATTGGCGTTGCACCTGGCTGTCCAGAACCTGCAGTTCCCGGTCCGGAACGGTGGAAAGATCTTCCGGGAACTCATCTTCCGGTGTCAGGTGGAGCTTTTCGGACATGTTGAGCCTCTCTGGGCCGTGACAGAAAGCCGGGCCACCGTGGCCCGTACCTTCTCAGGATATTCCCTTCCGGGCGGATCGCCCAGCGGAAATTACGCCGGATCAGGAACGGGCCGGGGTCCAGCCGACGGCGGGCGCAATGTACCGGGCGATGTTTCCCAGCATTTTGGCATTGAAGTCAACGCCCAGCTGGTTGGGCACTGTCACCAGCAGCGTGTCCGCGGCCTGGACCGCTGCGTCGGCCGCCAACTGCTCGGCCAGGACATCCGGAGCACCCGCATAGGTCTTGCCAAAGCGTGCCGTCAGTCCGTCGATGACGCCCACCTGGTCCCGGCTGTCCCGCAGCGCGCTGCCCGCAAAATACCTGCTGTCCTCGTCGTCCACGATTGGCAGGATGCTCCGGCTGACAGAGACCCGCGGCTGGTGGCTGTGTCCTGCCACGGTCCAGGCCTCCCGGAAGAGTTGGATTTGCTCCGCCTGAAGCTGGTCGAAGGGGACGCCGGTGTCCTCGGTGAGAAGGGTGGAGCTCATAAGGTTCATGCCCAGGCCGGCCGCCCACACGGCGGTGTTGCGGCTTCCGGCGCCCCACCAGATCCGCTCTGTCAGGCCCGGTGACTGCGGCTGGACCGGCAACAGGCCAATGGCTCCGCCGGCGTAGCGCGGGTCCGCCTCGGCCACGCCGGCGCCGCTGATGGCGTGCCGGAACTCGGCTGTGTGCCGGCGGGCCACGTCTGCGGCGGTCTCGCCTTCGGCCGGTTGGTGGCCGAAGGCGGCGGCCCCGTTCCGGGCGGGCTCTGGTGAACCACGGCTGATGCCCAGCTGCAGCCTGCCGCCGCTGATCAGATCCGTGGCGGCGGCTTCCTCGGCCATGTACAGCGGATTTTCGTACCGCATGTCGATCACGCCCGTGCCCATCTCTATCCGGCTGGTCCGGGCCGCGATGGCTGCCAGCAGCGGGAAGGGGGACGCCTGCTGACGGGCGAAGTGGTGCACCCGGAAGAAGGCGCCGTCGATGCCGAGTTCCTCGGCGGCCACCGCCAGCTCAATGCCCTGGCGGAGGGCCTCGCCGGCGGTTCGGGTGCGGGAGCCCTGGCCGGGGCCCCAGTGGCCGAAGGAAAGGAATCCGATGCGTTGCATGTAAGGCCCAACCTCACGCCGGGTGGCCGCATTCCCGGCTGGCATGATGAGCCTGTGAGTATTCCTGCTGAAACCGTGGCGATCGCCAAAACGACTGTGCTGTTCGTCCTGGCCGCTGCTGCCGAGATCGGCGGCGCGTGGCTCGTGTGGCAGTCAGTCCGTGAGGGCAAGGACTGGTGGTGGGCAGGGCTGGGCGTGATTGCCCTGGGCCTCTACGGTTTTGCGGCCACCCTCCAGCCGGATGCCCATTTCGGCCGGATTCTGGCCGCCTACGGCGGCGTGTTTGTGGCTGGTTCGCTGGCGTGGGGAATGATCTTCGACGGTTTCCGCCCGGACCGGTGGGACATCGCGGGATCCGTCATTTGCCTGGTCGGGGTGGCTGTGATCATGTTTGCCCCGCGGAGGTAGCCCGTACCCGCGGTTGGGAGCACAATTGATCCATCCTTTGGATGTGGATGGTGATCAGCGATGGCCACAATAATTGTGGTGGGGTCCGCCCTTTTTCTGCTCCTTGGCCTGCTGGTGGTGGTGCTGTGGGGAGGCCGCAGCATCCGTGAGCCATCCGCCTCACGACCCCACCCCTCCACGGGCACCGGCGGGCAAAAGTTCCGGACTGACGTGAAACTGAGCGCGCTGCGCCGGTTCTTCTGGTGGGCCAACGTCGTGTCCTTTTCCGCACTGGTCTCGGCGTTGCTTGCCGCCTGGCCCGGCGGGCGGCTGGTCATGCGCATTTTGGCGGACACATCCCCCGCTTCCGCACAGGGCCGGCTAACGGAGGCCCAGGCATTCGTGGGAATTCCCAGCGTTGGGGGGACCATGGCCCTGCTGTTCTTCGGTGGCCTGCCGGCCGGCTTCCTTGCCGCGATCCTGTTCCCCCTCGTGCGCCGCTGGCTTCCACGCGGACGTCTCGCCGGACCGCTGTTCGGTTTGCTCCTCCTCGTGTGGGTAGGGTCCTTGATGGATCCCCTGCGCGCGGACAACATCGATTTCAACATTGTTGGACCCGGCTGGCTGTCGGTGGCACTGTATGCCGGACTTGCCCTCCTTCACGGCGCCGTCGTCGCTGCCGCAGCTGGTTGGTGGAGTGAGCGCCTTCCGCTGTGGGGCTCCGGAGCGGCTAAATTCTATGTTCCGTTGCTCGCTGGTGCCATCTTGTTTCCACCGTTCGCAGTCCTCGTCGTCATTGGGATCCTCCTCTTGTTCCTCTGGCTGAGCGTCGTTCCGGTTTCCTTGCTGAGATCCGCGCGGCCCCGCCGGACACCGCCGGCTTGGGTGGGTGCCGGGGCGATAGTGCTGATCAGTGCCGCCGCGCTTCCTGTTTTCATCAGCGCCGTGGTTTCCATCTCGTCCAGGACCGGCTGACGCCAGCGGCCAAACTGGCCCCGTGCCCAGCGACCAGACGCCGCCCAACGACCCCGTGCCGCCGTCCGCGCGGAAAGATCGCCGAACGGCTGCTGGCCGGCGGCATCGCCATCGAGGCCTTCACCTCGGACCTGTTCCTGGAACCGGTCCGCAAGAGCCTGGCGGTACTGCTCCTGCTCCTGGGCATGCT
>NZ_JAKFFD010000012.1:0-7613 GCF_036675385.1 Pseudarthrobacter sp.
TCCAGGTCGATGTCTTTGAGGACTGTTTTGGGTCCGAAGGACTTTCGGATTCTCTGGGCAAGAATGGTGCCGTCGTTACTCATCGGGCGATACCTTCCGGGTCTGTCAGCACAACGGGTTTCGCCTTCCGGGGGAGGCGGGAGGTTGTGCGGGAGTATTTCTGCTCGAGCTTGGACTGCGGGTAGCTCAGCAGCAGGGTCATCACGAGGTACCAGAGGCTGGCAACGAGCAGCAGCGGGATGGTCTCGTAGGTCCGGGCGTAGATGAGCTGGGCGCTTTGGAGCAGTTCGGCAACGCCCAGGACGCTGACCAGGGAGGTTTCCTTGAACATTCCGATCACCTGGTTGCCGGTCGCCGGGATGATCGAGGGCATCGCCTGGGGGATGATGACCTTGCGCATTTTCGTGGCGGCGCTCATGCCGAGGGAGTCTGCGGCCTCGATCTGGCCCTTGCCGACCGACGAGAAACCGCCGCGGATGATTTCGGCCATGTAGGCGGCTTCGTTGAGGGTCAAACCGATCAAGGCTGCCGTGATGGGTGACATCAGGGCGTTCACGTCGATGGCGGTGCTGATGTCCGTGAACGGAATTCCGATGGAGAGGTTGGGGTACAGCGCCGCGACATTGAACCAAAAGATAAGTTGCACCAGGACCGGGGTGCCCCGGAAAATGGTGATGTAGACGCCCGCCGTGGCCGCAATTGGTTTGATGCTGGAAGCCCTCATGATGGCCAACGCCAGCCCCAGGAGTGTTCCCAGGGCCATGCTGGCGACCGTGAGGAAGAGCGTGAGCATCAGCCCGCGCAGGATGGTCTCATGGGTGAAGTACCTCGCCACTACGCCCCACTTGAAGTTGGGGTTGGTGGAAACCGAGATGAGAATGCCCAGGGCCAAAAGGCTGCAGAGGATCCAGGCGACATACTCGAAGGTGCTGCGCCGCCGAAGCCTTGGTTTGAGCGCGGAGTCAATCCCCGTCATGGTGTCCTCACCTCTTGGACGAATGGATTTCAGCACGGCGCCTCTCTAGTTCAGCTTGGCTTCGGTGATGGCTCCGGAGTCCAGACCCCAGGTCTCCAGGGACTCCTTGTATTCCGGGGTCTCCAGGACGGACTGGAGCGCTTTCTGGAAGGCCGGGGTCAGTGGCGAGCCCTTCTTCAGGCCGACGGCGGTCAGGTCGCTTGAGCCGACGTTGACCCGGCCGAGCAGGGTAAAGGAGCCCGGCTGCTGCTTCTCTGCCCACCCGAGCGAGGTCGTGTCGTAGAGGATGCCGTCGATCCGCTTGGAGTGCAGCTGGACCAGGGCGTCCTGGATGTTGGGCAACGTCACGGCGTTGATCGCCGGCTGTCCCTTGGAGGTGCAGGTCTGCTCGTTCAGGGCCGGAAGGCGCAACAGCTGACCGGTCGAGCCCTGGGTGACGGCGATGTTCTTGCCGCACAGGGTTTCAACGGTGAGGTTCAGCGGGTTCCCGGCGGCCGCGGCCACAGAATTGCCGGCCCTGAAGTAGTCAATCATGTCCAGGACCTTGAGCCGCTCCTCGGTCTTGGACATGGTCGTGGCGGTGAAGTCGAAACGGCCACCGTCCAGGCCCGGGACGATCGTGTCGAACTTCGTGTCCACGAACTTCAGCTTCAGGTCAAGCTTCTTCGCAATGAGCCGGGCGACGTCCGGGTTCAGGCCGATCGGGGTGGTGTTGTCCTCCGCGAGGAACGTCGTCGGCGGGTAGTGCAGGTCCATCGCCACCGTGATTTCGCCCTTGTCCTTGTACGACTGCGGCAACAACTTGACGGCGGCTTCATCGGGCTGGACGCCCTCCGAGATGTCAGCCGTGTTCGATGTCTTGGATCCTTCACTACCTGAACCTTCGCCGGGACTGGTCCCGCACGCGGTTAAGGCCAGTAAAACCGCTAACCCTGCAGCGGCAGCCCGAACCCTGGTTTTCATTTTCGTCGCTGTCTCCTTCCACACTTTCCGGCCGGGTGTCTTCACCTACAATGCAACCACCCTTGTCGGGGATCGTCGACAATTTACAGCGAAAACTTTGAGGGAATGATGCACAAAGGAAAGGCCAGATCGGATGGATCTGGCCTTTCCCTTTCGGAAGTGTTGCATGAGGAGGAACTTCAGGCTGTGACGTCGCTCCCTCTGCTGGATGCAGTGAGATCGTCCACGGCCGTTTCCAGGTGGCGTTTGATGGCTTTGTGGAGTGCTTCCTTGTCCCCGCTTTCGAGCAGATCCAGCAGGATCTGGTGTTCCTGCACCAGGACGTCTATCCGCGGGTAGGCGACGGCCAGGTTCAGGATGCACATCCTGGATTCGGCTGCGAGGGTTTCGTAGATCCGGATCAGCCGGGAGTTGCCCGCACCGGCCACGAAGGAGGTGTGGAATTCCATATCGAGCCGGGCAATCGCCTGCCAGTCCGAAACAGCAACCTGCTTGGCCATGTCACTGATGATGGCCTGCAGTTCGCGGCATGTGTCGTTGACCTGCTGCTGGCCGGCATCGAGCAGCGCGTCAGCGGCAGTTGATTCCACCGCCTGGCGGACTGCGTAGATCTCCCTGATGTCATCGGTAGCGAGCTCAAGGACGAAGACGCCCCTGTTACGGCGGCTGACCAGGATTCCCTCCTGGCACAGCCGCTGCAACGCCTCACGGACCGGGCCCCTGGATGTGTGTAGCTGGCTTGCCAGGACAGATTCATTGATCTGGTCTCCCGGACGGAACGTACCCTGAACGATTTGTTCACGCAGCTGATCAGCGATCAGCTGCGCCGTAGGCCTTCCCTCCAGTGCAAAGAGCCCTTCCGGTGCCGCCATGGATGTCCCCCTCATTTCCTTCATTGCTTACTGCTATTTCCTAGATGGCTATTGCGGTGTATTTGTACTCAAGGAATTCTTCGATGCCGATTTTGCCGCCTTCGCGGCCCAGCCCGGACTGCTTGACGCCGCCGAAGGGTGCAATCGGGTTGGAGACGAGGCCGGTGTTGATGCCGACCATGCCTACTTCGAGTTCCTGGGAGAACCGCAGGGCCTTGGCCATGTTTTCGGTGAAGACGTAGCCTACCAGGCCCCATTCGGTGTCGTTGGCGGCGTGCAGCACGTCATCCTCGCTGTCGAACGGGGTGATGGCGGCGACCGGTCCGAAGATCTCGTTGTTCATCAGGTCGGCGTCCAGGGTCACGTCGGTCAGGACGGTGGGGGCGTAGAAGTAACCCGGGCCCTCTGGGCGGCTTCCACCGGTCAGGACGCGCGCGCCCTTGGCAACGGCGTCGGCGACGAGGCTTTCGACCTTGTCCAGGCCCTTCTGTTCGATCAGGGGACCCACTTCGGTTCCGGCCAGGGCTCCGTTGCCTACCTGGAGTTCGGAGATCTTCTTGGCGAACTTTTCGCTGAATTCACCCACGACTGAGCGGTGGACGAAGAAGCGGTTGGCCGCGGTGCAGGCTTCACCCATGTTGCGCATCTTGGCTTTCATGGCGCCGTCGACGGCCTTTTCGATGTCTGCGTCAGCCAGGACGATGAAGGGGGCGTTTCCGCCCAGTTCCATCGAGGAGCGCATCACATTGTCGGCAGCCTGGCGCAGCAGGATCTTGCCCACCTGGGTGGAGCCGGTGAAGCTGATCTTCCGGGCTATGCCGCTGCCGGTCCAGGTTTCCACGACGGCGGAGGCGCTGGAGGTGGTGACGACGTTCAGGACGCCGTCGGGAAGGCCAGCCTCCCGGAAGATTTGCACCAGGGCGAGGGAGGTCAGCGGTGTCAGCTCGGCAGGCTTGAAGACCATGGTGCAGCCTGCGGCGACGGCGGGCGCAATCTTGCGGGCGCCCATGGCCAGCGGGAAGTTCCACGGGGTGACCAGCACGCAGGGGCCGACCGGTTCCTTGGTGATCATGATCCGGGTGTTGCCGTCGACCGAGGTGGTGCTGTCCCCGCCGATGCGGACGGCTTCTTCGGAGAACCAGCGGAGCATTTCGGCGCCGTAGGCCACCTCGCCTCTTGCTTCTGCCAGGGGTTTGCCCATTTCGGCGGTCATGATTGCCGCCAGGTGGTCGGTGTTGGCAATCACCAGCTCAAAGGCGCGGCGCAGGATGTCGGCCCGTTCGCGGGGTGTGGACTTGCCCCACGCCGCCTGGGCCCGACCGGCAGCCTCGATGGCTGCGCGGGCTTCTTCCGGTCCGCCATCGGCCACATGGGCGATGATCTCATGGGTGGCCGGATTTTCCACCGGGAAAGTGGCGCCGCTGGCGGCCTGCTGCCAGGCGCCATCGATGAACAGTTCCGTGTGAAGACCTGAGGGGTCGAATGAGGAGCTCATGTCACGCTTTCAAAAGAATGGTAGGAGAGAAATTAGGAGGTGGCCGTCTTCAGGGCCTGGGTGAACCTGGTCAGACCGGCCTGAATCTCGTCGCTGCTGACGTTGAGCGCCGGGATGATGCGGACGACGTTGCCGTGCGGGCCGCAGGTGAGGAGAAGGAGTTCTTCCTTGATGGCTGCTTGCTGGACAGCCGCAGCGGTAGCGGCGTCAGGGGTGTTGTCCGGGGATGTGAATTCGACGCCCTGCATGAGGCCGCGGCCGCGGACGTTTCCGATTACCGAAAATTCAGTCTTGAGCCTGTCAAGCCCTGCCCGCAGTTCATCGCCCCGCAGCAGTGCATTCTCGACCAGGTTCTCGCGCTCAATAACACCCAGGGTTGCGACGCCGGCCGCGGCCGCTACGGCGTTTCCGCCGTAAGTGCCGCCCTGGGAACCCGCCCAGGCCTTGCCCATCAGCTCTGCTGATGCAGCAATTGCTGAAATCGGGAAGCCGCTGGCGAGGCCTTTGGCGGTGATGACGACGTCGGGTCGGATTCCGGCCCAGTCGTGGCCCCAGAACTTGCCGGTGCGGCCAACCCCGGCCTGAACCTCATCGAGGATAAGCACAATGCCGTGCCGGTCTGCTCGTTCGCGGAGTCCTTGGAGGAAGGCTACGGGCGTGGGGATGTAGCCGCCGTCGCCCAGGACGGGTTCGATGATGAACCCGGCCGTGTCGCTCGGGGCGCTGATGGTGAGCAGGAGGTGGTCGAGTTCCTTCAGGGCGAATTCGACGGCGGTGGCTTCGTCCCAGCCGTACCGGTACCAGTGCGGGAACGGGGCAACGTGTACTCCACCCATGATGGGGGAGAACCCTGAACGGAACTTCGTGCCGGCGGTGGTCAGGGACGCCGCGGCGACGGTCCGGCCGTGAAAGCCTCCCTGGAAGGAGATGATGTTGGGCCGGCCCGTGGCCATCCGGGCCAGGCGTACCGAAGCCTCCACCGCCTCGGAGCCGGACGTCGCGTAGAAAACGCTGTCCAGCCCCGAGGGCAGGAATTCTCCCAGTTTTTCCGTCAGCGCAAGCAAGGGCTTGTGCATCACGGTGGTGTACTGGGCATGGACAATCTTGCCCACCTGTTCGCGGGCCGCCGCTACGACGTCGGGGTGGCAGTGACCTGTGCTGGTAACACCGATTCCAGTGGTGAAATCGAGGTACTTTTTGCCGTCGGTCGCGTGGATCCAGCTGCCGAGGGCATGGTCGACGACGACTGGAGTGGCCTGCTTGAGGAGGGGACTAAGAGTTGCCATGGCTTCATACTTTCTTAGGGACTGTAGATTGTCAACAATATGCGATGCTGAGGGATTCGCGAAGAGGGGCGCTTCTTTTAATTCGTTTTGAAGCGTTGGGGGCGTGCGAAGTCGAGGCCATCGAACGTGCGTTTGCCCAGGGCTTCGTGTGCCGCGATTTCGCCGTAGCCGGTGGCCATTTTGAAGCCGGCGCCGGAGAAGCCGGTGGCGCAGTAGATCCTGCTCCTTTCGCTGAACCGTCCAAGGAGGGGGTTGCCGTCTTTGGTGTAGAGGTCGGGGAAGGCATCAGAGCGGATGATGTTGGGGAACAGTCCGGGGAAGAACTCGGTGACCGTCTCCATGGTTTCCGAGATTTCCGCGGATGTTAGTTCCCTGAGGACGGAATCCGGACCGGACGCCCGTTGCGATCTGCCATCCAGGGTTGCCTTGACGGTGACCCCATCCACCGCGGGGGCCCCGTACATGGAGTGGTCCCCGGAGATCCGGATGAAGATGGGGAACTTTTCCGGCGAGAAGTCTGCTGCGTCCCGGGCGACGAACCAGGAAAGATAGTTCCGGCGTGTTTCAGTTGCTGCCTTGAGGTAGTCGGGCATCAGCCGTTGGGACCAGCCGCCGGAGGAGACGATGACGTTCTCGAAGGTCCAGGCTTTGTTGCCGGAGGTGATGAGGACACCGTCGGCGGTTTCGGTGATGCTGTCGATCGGGGTCTTGGTGTGGATCGTTGCCCCGTTGGCTTCCGCCGCGGCGACCGCCGCCGTGACGGCGCGGTCGGTGCGCAGGGCGCCGGCGTGCGGATCGTAGACGGCGATGTCGTCCGGGCGGAGGTTGTGTTGCGGGTACCGTTCGGCCATCTCTTCGCGGCTGAGGATTTCGTGTTCCGCGCCGTTGGTCCTGGTGGTTTCCAGGAGCTTGGGGATGTAGGGGCCGTCGGCGGTTCCGATGGAGAGTCCGCCGCAGCGGGTCAGGATGTTCTGGCCGGTTTCGGCCTCGAGCTCGGCCCAGAGATCCCGTGAGCGCTCCAGAATGGGGTAGAAGTCAGGCAATCCGCGGTAGAGCATGCGGAAGAGCCGGGTGTCCCCGCCCACGGCGCTGCGGGCATGGGCGGGTGCCTGGGCCTCGAATCCGACGACGGAATCGGACAGGCGGGAGGCCTGCCAGAGTGCCATGCTTCCGATGCTGCCCAGGCCGATGACTGCGAGCTTCCCGTCCATGGTTAGAGCACCTGTTCTAGGAAGGCCTGCGTCCGGCGTTCCTGGGGGTTGGAAAGGACTTCTCGGGCGTCGCCGCGTTCGACGACGTAGCCGTCGTCCATGAAGATCAGCGAGTCGGCCACTTCGCGGGCGAAGCCCATTTCGTGGGTGACCACCACCATGGTCATGCCCTTCTTGGCGAGGTCCTTCATGACGGCGAGGACTTCACCGACTTTTTCCGGGTCCAGGGCGGAGGTGGGTTCGTCGAAGAGCATGATCTCGGGGTCCATCGCGAGGGACCGGGCGATGGCGACGCGCTGCTGCTGCCCGCCGGAAAGCTGAACCGGGTAGTAGTCCCCGAACCCGGCCAGGCCGACGCTGGCGAGCAGTTCGTGGGCGCGCTTGGCTGACTCTTTCTTATCTGCTCGCTTGACCAGGACGGGGCCGGACATGATGTTTTCGTGGGCGGTCATGTTCGGAAAGAGGTTGAACGACTGGAAGACCATGCCGACCCTGGTGCGCTGTTCGGCGAGTTTCTTGGGCGGCAGGGCGTGGTAGGCGTTGTCGGTTTCGTAGTAGCCGAAGTCCTCGCCGTTGACTTTCAGGACCCCTGAGTCGACTGTTTCCAGGCCGTTGATGCAGCGCAGGATAGTGGATTTGCCGGAGCCGCTGGGGCCAATGATGCAGCAGATCTCTCCGCTGGCAATGTCCAGGTCGATGTCTTTGAGGACTGTTTTGGGTCCGAAGGACTTTCGGATTCTCTGGGCAAGAATGGTGCCGTCGTTACTCATCGGGCGATACCTTCCGGGTCTGTCAGCACAACGGGTTTCG
>NZ_JAKFFD010000125.1:0-30514 GCF_036675385.1 Pseudarthrobacter sp.
GGCCATGATCTGACAGCCGAGCGTGTGACGGTCGTGCCGATGGGAGGCGCCACCAGCATCGTCCATTTCCTCGACCGTTACGGCCCGGACGGCGCAGGCCACCGGTTGCTCGGCCTGTGTGATGCCGGCGAGTCCCGTGTCGTCGCCCGTGCGCTCGCCCGGGCAGGCGTCGGGTCCGGTTCGCTGGACGAGCTTGGGTTCCAGGTCTGTCACGCCGACCTGGAGGACGAACTCATCCGCTGCCTTGGTGTCGATGGTGTGCTCGACGTCATCGCGGCCCAAGGCGAGCTCGCGTCGTTCCGGATCCTCCAGCGCCAGCCGTCACAGCGAGAGCGGCCGATTACGGCGCAGTTGCGCCGCTTCTTTGGGGGACGCAGCGGCAACAAGCTCCGGTACGCGCAACTGCTCGTCGACGCCTTGCCGGCAGGGCAGGCACCTCCGCCGCTCGCCCGCCTCGTTTCATCCTTCTGATGTGACCACCCCGTCCGGCGGGTTGTTTCTGTGAAAGGCCACAAAATGCTCATCGGACAGCCGCCGTCGTACGCGTTCCCGAGGCACTTCGCGGCACCCATTAAAGGGGCACTTTGGGGCTTGTCCGTGCGGTTGTTGCCGCTTCTTACCTCTATCATTGAGCTTGCGGGAAACTGAGTACTTTTGATCCTGCCGGCTGAGTGTAAAACCGGCATACCTGCGGGCGGCAGTCTGCACCTTGGAAGGGAACACCTATGGCTCGGAGCCCCGAAGAATCGCTCAAGGCGACTCTGGGCAGAGTGGCTCCAGGCACGCCGCTGCGCGATGGCCTGGAACGCATCCTCCGGGGGCGGACCGGTGCGCTGATTGTGCTGGGCTCGGACCGAACCATCGATTCCATCTGCTCCGGCGGGTTCGACATCGGCATCGACTTCTCCCCCACAAGGCTCCGTGAACTGGCCAAGATGGACGGCGCCATCATCTGCGACAAGGACGCCGGCAACATTCTGCGCGCCGCGGTCCAGCTGGTCCCGGACTCAAGCATCGAAACCCAGGAATCCGGCACGCGGCACCGCACGGCGGAACGTGTGGCCATCCAGACCGGCGTTCCCGTGATTTCCGTCAGCCAGTCCATGCAGATCATCGCCCTCTACGTGAACGGGCTCCGGCACGTGCTGGAAGGATCCGAGAAGGTCCTGGCCCGCGCCAACCAGGCCCTCGCCACGCTGGAGCGGTACCGTTCGCGGCTGGACCAGGTGACCAGTTCCCTGTCCGCCCTGGAGATCGAGGCCATGGTGACCGTCCGCGACGTCGCGGTCACCCTGCAGCGCCAGGAAATGGTCCGCCGGATCTCCGAGGAAATCTCGCAGTACGTCCTGGAACTTGGCGAGGACGGGCGCCTGCTTTCCCTCCAGCTCGATGAGCTGACAGTGGGCCGCGGTCCCGGCAGCGACGTCATCATCCGCGACTACGCCGGACCGGACGCGTCCGCGGAGGACATCGAACGGGCCGTCAGCGCGCTGGTGAACCTCGGCCCCACGGAGCTGATCGACCTGGGCAAGATCTCAGGGATCGTCGGTTTTGCCGGCGGCGAGGCCAACCTCGACGCCGTGGTTCAGCCCCGCGGCTACCGGCTGCTGTCCGGCCTCAAGGCGGTCCCCAAGGCTGTTGCCGACCGCCTGGTGGACCACTTCGGCGGCCTGCAGTTCCTGATGGCGGCCACCATCGACGACCTCATGACCGTCGACGGCATCGGCGACCAGCGCGCCCGGACCGTCCGCGAAGGCCTGAGCCGGATGGCCGAAGCCAGCCTGCTGGACCGCTTCCTCTAATCCCCCCACCGATAATCCACATCGATTGCTCCACACGGGCCCTTTAGCGCCCCCAAAAGGGCCTTGTTGGAGCAATGGATGAGGGTCAGCTGAGCTGGAACACTGCCTTGGGGCTGGCCCTCGAGCCGAGCTTTGCCGTGAAAATGTAGTATGCCCCGCCTGCTCCTGGCTTGGCCTCGATGAGGCTGCAGCCTTCCAGCGTGCGGTTCCGGCTCCACGGGAAGTTCGCCGTTTCGCTGGCGCCCGGGGCAATCGTCTTTACGAGGTCTTCGCTTTCGGCCTGGCAGTCCCTGGACGAGAAGATCCTGTCCGCGCCGCTGGTCACCAGGAACTCCATCTGGGACGTCCCGATGTTCACCTCGCAGGGCATGGTTCCGCCGTTGGTCACCTTCAGGGTGAGCAGCGGGTTCTCCTCGGGGCCGTAGGCGGCTTTGTCGGTCGACGCGGACACCGTCACCAGGTTTTGGTTGCAGGAAGGCGTTGGAGTGGGGGTGGGTTCGCTGCCCGCAGTTTCCGACGGCGAGGGGGCGGGGACGGCGGCGGATTCGCTGGCGCCGTCGGTGGAGGATGCCTGCTTGGTGCCGCTGAAGGCGCCTGCCACCGCAAAGCCACCGAACGTGAGCGCCACCGCCATCAGCAGAGCGGTTCCCACAAACAGCCGGCGGCGGCGGTACACGGCTGCGCTCGGCTGCCGGGTAGCGCCGGAACCGCCCCGGGAACCGGATGCGGATGCCGTCTTGCGCGGTGATGAATTGCCTTGCCTGCCCATCCTTCTAGGCTAGAGAACCCACCGGATTCTGCCGTTCCACCACGCCGGTCCCCCGGCCAACGCTAGGTCACAGTTTGTCCGCGGCATCTTCGCTCGGGCTCCCGGGAATCCACTACAGTGTTGGGATCGACGCTACAACCCTTTCCCCAGCCATGCGCGCGGACGGCGCCCCCGTTACAGCCCCGTTCGGCACGGATGACCTCCGCCCCGACCAACTCGCCGCGCTGCACCGCCGGATCACCGGCTGGTTCGCTGAGACGGCGAGGGACTTGCCCTGGCGCGAACGCCACTGCTCACCGTGGGGAGTCCTGGTCAGCGAGATCATGCTGCAGCAGACCCCTGTGGTGCGGGTGCTGCCTGTCTGGCGGGAATGGCTCAAGCGCTGGCCCACCCCCGCCGCCCTCGCCGGCGAGCCTGCAGGGGAAGCCGTCCGCTCCTGGGGCAGGCTCGGCTACCCCCGCCGGGCACTCCGCCTGCACGCAGCCGCCGCTGCCATCGTCAGCGACCACGGCGGGAGGGTCCCCGGCAACTACACGGAGCTGCTGGCCCTGCCCGGGGTGGGCGGCTACACGGCCGCGGCCGTTGCCGCCTTTGCCTTCGGACGCCGGGAGACTGTGGTGGACACGAACATCCGGCGTGTGCACGCCCGCCTGGTATCCGGTGTCGCGCTCCCCTCACCATCGCTGAACGCTGCGGAGATGCGGCTCGCGGCGGAACTGCTGCCGAACGACGTCGGGACCTCCGTGCACTGGAATGCTGCGGTTATGGAACTGGGGGCGCTGGTCTGCACGGCGCGGGCGCCCAAGTGCGCGGACTGCCCGGTGCGGGACTCCTGTGCGTGGCTGGCAGCCGGCGAGCCGCCGCCGTCGTACGTTCCCAAAGGTCAGGCGTGGCACGGAACTGACCGGCAGGTCCGGGGTGCCGTGATGGCTGTGCTCCGGCTTGCGGACGCACCGGTGCCGGTGGAAATGTTCCAGCGGGAGCCTGCTGACCTGGGCTTCACGGCGGACGGAATCGGCGTGCCGCTGTCCGCACTGCACCGCCTGAACTCCGCGCCGGAACAGCTCGAACGTGCCATTGCCGGCCTCCTCGGCGACGGGCTGGCCGAGCTGCACCAGGGCGGTTACCGGCTGCCCGCCTGAGGCGTCTTTAGGGTGGCCCGCGCCTGGATGGCATACTTTCTGGTGACTCAAACCGGGGGAAATTCATGAGAATCGTGCTGTACATTATCTGGGCGCTGTTTGTTGCGGGCGTCATTTTTGCACTGGTCCGTGCACTGCGGAAAACCAAGCGGCAGGAAAAACTGATCGCCGGCTGGCCGAAGGTGCAGGCGACCGTGACCGGCAACGTGGCGGGCTGGACACATGGCGGAGGCGGCTCAACGCGGAGCCGGCGCTTCTACCCCACCTACCAGTTCGCCGACCCCGACGGGACCCTGTATGCGGGCGAATCCGAGGTCTCGTACGCCAACCAGCAGGTACCGGGATCGCCCCTGGAAGTGGCCTACAACCCCGCGAATCCCACCCAGTCGTTCCAGGTGGCGTCCGAATCCAAGATGGTGATCGGGTGCCTGATGCCGGTCTTCGCATTCTTCGCGCTGCTGCTGTTCTGGGCCGCCGGCGCCTTCCCGCTGGGCTGAACCGTGGACTCCCTGAAACTGCTGTTCGTCGTACTGCCCGGGCTTTTCCTTGCTGCGGGCCTGATCCTGATGGGGCTGTCCCTGGCCGCGTCCCTCCGCCGGAAACGTTCCATGGCGGGGTGGCAGAGGGCTTCGGCCACCGTCACGGGAAACCTCCACGGCACGGACGGACCCGCGAGCAACGGCCGGAACCGGTTTGCACCGTCGTATGAATTCGCGGACGCCGGCGGCAAGCGCTGGCTGGGGCAGTCCGATATCTACAGCCAGGACCAGGCGATCATCGGCACCCACATCCCTGTGGTCTACAACCCGGCCAATCCCGCCGAATCCACGCTGCCGGTCTTTGTTGTTGCCAAGGGCCGGATGGCGACGGGTCTCATTATGGTGATCTTCGGCGCAACAGCCATAACAATGTTTGCATCAATTTCCTGGTAGCAGTGCCGGCTTCCGGCTCCGGATTTACGCTGAAGTATGGGCAAGCCCGGTGTACTTCTGGCACTGATGACGACGGCGGTTCTCACCTCCGGTTGCTACTACTACTACCCCGTCCCGCCGCCGTGCCCGATGATTGCCCAGGCGTCAGTGGTCTCGGTGACCGTGGCCCGGGAGTACGTGGCGCACGTGGGATCGCTGCGGCTCAAGGCCTGCCAGGACGGCGTCTGCAAGGAAGCCCCCGTCGAACTTTCTCCCGGCACTGCCTCGATTGACCAGGGCTGCACACCAGACGGCGCCTGCTCCGCCACCGCTTCCCCGGACGGGACCATGATCGGGATGCTGATGCTCGAGTCCCTCACGGAAGCCCCGATGGCGCTGACCGCCACGGGTACTTCTCCCGGCGGATCGGCCCTCCCTGTGCGCACCCTGGATTTCCGGCCCCGCGGCGCCTATCCCTACGGTGAGCATTGCGGGAGGTTCGTCACGGCTTCGGTGATTCTCGACGCCGAGGGACTGCGACAGGCCGTTTGACGGCCCTCGCTGGCGGCAAATAAGCCCCGCCAAACCCGCCCTTGACTTCCACTCAGGACACTTCTACGGTCTGTATTACCAGCATCGGCAACGTTGGATTTAGCACAGGTTCCCCGCCGGAAAGGGGTAAGGATGCCACTTTCAGATAGGGAGCGGAAACAGCTCGAGGAGCTGGAATCTGGCCTGGCCGCAGAGGATCCGAGGCTCGCCGAGGAACTCTCGACCGGCTCCGTGGGCCTCAGGTTTGGGCGCCGTATCTACCTCGGTGCCATCGCATGCCTGCTCGGGCTGGTGTTGCTCATTGCCGGGGTCAGCACGCAGATCATCGCGGTCGGCGTCGGCGGTTTCCTGCTGATGGGAGCCGGCACGTACCTGCTCGTGGACAAGCGGTCCTTTAGTCTGGGCCGCAACAGCCAGGTCAAATAGGCAACTCAGGCCACGGCCTACGGCTCGCCGAAGCCTGCCTGCACCAGGCCGCCGACGTAGTTCAGGGCACGCTCGGCGTCGGGCCCCCAAGCCTCGATATGGAGCAAGGATCCCTTGCCTGCCGCCAGGGTCATCAGGGATGTCATTGACGCGCCATCCACCCCGTTGACCGTGACCTCGGCGTTGAGGGACGCCAGACCGCCCGCGATCTTGGCGGCGGGACGGGCGTGCATGCCGGCCTCATTCACCAGTTCGAAGTCTCCGGTGAAGTCCGGCCCTGAACCGGTGACGGACCCTTCAGCCACGGTGCTTTCGGCGAGCACCCGCGAAGCAGCCGCCACTTCCGGGCCCAATCCGTAGACCGCTTCGGCGGCACGTTTGACTGCCTTGACGTCGGCGCCGCCCTGTGCGGCCACGGCAGCAGCCACGAGGCCTTCCACCAGGGGCGCGTCCGCCAGGAGCACACCGGCCGGCTCCTCCACGAGCTCCAGGGCCGATTCCGCCGTCATCACTGCAGATCCCAGGTCCGTCAGGACCACCACGCCATCGCCGCCGGCCGCCTTGTCCAGGGCAGACATGACTTTTTCCAGGCTCGTTCCGATCCTGCCGTCGGCGGTGCCCCCGGCGGCGAGGATGACGACGTCGGGCGCCATCTGGGCGGCAAGCTCCACGGCGCCGTCGGCTATTTTTTCGCTATGGGACACCACCACCAGGCGCACCGTCACGCTGCGGCCCCCACGGCGGCCCGCAGTATAAGAGCGCTGGAGGCGGCCCCCGGATCGCGGTGGCCCGCGCTCCGCTCCCCCAGATAACTGGCGCGGCCCTTGCGGGCGACCAGGGGCTCGGTGGCCACGGCGCCGGCCTCAGCCGCCTCAGCGGCTGCGACCAGAACTCCAAGGACGGTGCCTGCGCCGTCCGCCGCGGCGGCCTGCGCCGCCTCCGCGGCGGGGGTCCAGGCATCAACCATGGTCTTGTCGCCGGACTCGGCCTTGCCCCTGGCCACGATCCCGTCACGGGCAGCCACAAGCGCATCGGCAAGGCGCCCCGGATCAATCTCGGCGGCGTCGCCCAACGCGGTGGAGGCGCGCAGGAACGCGGTTCCGTACAAGGGACCTGCGGCGCCGCCCACCTTGGACATCAAGGTCATCGCAGTCAGTTTCAGGGCGGCACCGGGGGTCTCCGGCCGCGCTTCGGCCAGTTTCTCCAGCACGGCCTGGAAACCGCGGTCCATGTTCTCGCCGTGGTCCGAGTCCCCGATCGCACGGTCGAGTTCGATGAGCCACACCCGGTTTTCCGCCATGGCCTGGGCGCAGAGAGTCAGCCATCTGACGGCCCACGTCACGTCCAGCACCACGGTTACACGCCCCAACGCAGGGCTGCAGTGTGCACCGGAGCGTCCCACAGCTGCGTCAGTTCATCGTCGAGCCGGAGCACCGAGATGGAGCAGCCCTGCATTTCCAGGGACGTGATGTAGTTCCCCACCAGCGAGCGTTCGACGGCGGCTCCCCGTTCTGCGATCACCTGGGCAGCGCGGCGGTAGACGATGTACAGCTCGCTCAGGGGGGTGCCTCCCATGCCGTTGACGAACAGCAGTACTTTTTCGCCGCCGGTGATGCCCAGGTCGCTGAGGACCGGGTCCAGCAGGCGGTCGGTGATGCCGTCAGCGTTCTCCATCGGTATTCTGTGCCGGCCGGGCTCGCCATGGATGCCGATGCCGATCTCGATCTCATCATCCGCCAGGTCGAAACTGGGCGTTCCCGCATGCGGTACTGTGCACGCGGTCAGCGCAACCCCCATGGTGCGGACGTTGCTGTTGACGCGGTCACCGATCGCGGCCACGGCATCGAGGCTATCGCCCCGCTCAGCCGCGGCGCCGGCGATTTTCTCGACCAGAACGGTGCCGCCCACTCCGCGGCGGCCTGCCGTATACAGGGAGTCCTCCACCGCGACGTCGTCATTGACAAGGACCGTGCGGATGTCCACACCTTCGGCCTGCGCCAGCTCCGCTGCGGTCTCAAAGTTCAGGACGTCGCCGGTGTAGTTCTTCACGATATGGACGACGCCGGCACCCGAGTTAACGGCGAGCGTCGCCGGAAGAATCTGGTCCGGCGTCGGCGAGGTGAACACCGCCCCCGGCACGGCGGCGTCGAGCATTCCCAGCCCGACAAACCCGGCGTGGAGCGGCTCGTGGCCGCTTCCCCCGCCGGAAACTAGTCCGACCTTCCCTGCCACCGGCGCGTCTTTGCGCGTGACGTACTTCGGATCGGCGGTGACGGTGACCAGTCCCGCGTGGGCCAGACCGAATCCCTCGACGGATTCGTCAACCACGGAACGGGGATCATTGATGAGCTTTTTCATGGCAGAACTCCTGGGGTGTGGGTGCGTCCTGGAGGATGCACTTTGACCCTACTACCGGCGCCTGAAGTCCGGTAGCCTGCAACGATGCGGCGGAAGCGGTAAGGGACAGCCCCCAATGACTGTCCCTTACGGCAGGCCCCACACTGCAACCCTGTCAGTTTATCCATCAATTCGACATAAAGCTATTTATGTCACAGGGTAACTTCTTCCCGCGGTTGCCCGCGGCAGGGTGATTGGGGGTGCCTAGAGGGTCTTGATCATGCGGGTGTTGCCCAGGGTGTTGGGCTTGACCCGCGCCAGGTCCAGGAACTCGGCAACGCCTTCGTCATGGGAACGCAGCAGCTCGGAGTAGACCACCGGGTCCACCGCCGTCTGGTCGGCCATGACCTCGAAGCCGTGGCGCTTGAAAAAATCCACCTCGAACGTGAGGCAGAAGACCCGGGCCACGCCCAGTTCACGGGCCTCGGCCAGCAGGCTTTCCACCAGCACGTGCCCTACCCCCTTGCCACGCCACGCGTCCGATGCGGCCAGCGTGCGGACTTCGGCGAGATCCTCCCACATAACGTGCAGGGCGCCGCAGCCGATGACTTCGCCGTCGTCGGCTTCTGCGATCCGGAACTCCTGGAGGCTCTCGTAATAGGCAACCGTTTCTTTCGCCATCAGGATCCGCTGCTCAGCCAACGGCGCCACAAGGCGCTTGATGGCGGCCACGTCAGTGGTACGTGCAGAACGGATATGGAAGGAGTCAGAATCGGTCACCCCACAATCCTACGGTGGCCGCCACGCTGGGTCGGGCGGCCCGGCTATGTTGGGGGCGCGCCAACGCACAAAGGCCCCGCCTGCTCCTTTTAGGGAGCGGGCGGGGCCTTTGCTGTCTTGCCTTAGACGCTGGGGGCGATCTCCGGGATGAGCGGCTTGGCGTTGCCGGCGAACGTGAATTTGGCGTCGTCGCCTTCGCCATCCACGTCCACTACAACGATGTCGCCGGCGTGGAGCTCGCCGAACAGGATCTTCTCGGAGAGCTGGTCCTCGATCTCGCGCTGGATGGTGCGGCGCAGCGGCCGGGCACCCATGGCGGGATCGTAGCCGCGGGTCGCCAGGAGCACCTTGGCCGCGGTGGTGAGCTCGATGCCCATGTCCTTGTCCTTGAGGCGCTTCTCCAGGCGCCCAACGAACATGTCCACGATCTCGATGATCTCGTCCTGGGTGAGCTGCGGGAACACCACAACGTCATCCACACGGTTCAGGAACTCCGGACGGAAGTGCTGCTTGAGCTCTTCCGTCACACGGGCGCGCATCCGGTTGTAGCCGGTCTGCGTGTCTGTGCCGGACTGGAAGCCGGTGGCAACGCTCTTGGAGATGTCCCGGGTGCCCAGGTTTGTGGTCATGATGATCACGGTGTTCTTGAAGTCCACCACACGGCCCTGGGAGTCGGTCAGGCGGCCGTCTTCCAGGATCTGCAGGAGTGAGTTGAAGAGGTCGGCGTGCGCCTTCTCCACTTCGTCGAACAGGACCACGGAGAACGGACGGCGGCGGACCTTCTCGGTGAGCTGGCCACCCTCTTCGTAGCCGACATAGCCCGGAGGGGCCCCGAAGAGCCGTGAAACAGTGTGCTTCTCCGAGTACTCGGACATGTCCAGCGTGATGAGGGCGTCCTCGTCACCGAACAGGAATTCGGCCAGGGCCTTGGCGAGCTCGGTCTTGCCGACGCCGGTGGGGCCGGCGAAGATGAACGAGCCGCCCGGACGCTTGGGGTCCTTCAGGCCTGCACGGGTACGGCGGATTGCCTGGGACAGGGACCTGATGGCCTCGTTCTGGCCCACCACACGCTTGTGCAGTTCGTCTTCCATCTTCAGCAGGCGCGTGGACTCTTCCTCGGTCAGCTTGAAGACCGGGATGCCGGTGGAGTTGGCCAATACCTCGGCGATGAGATCCTCATCCACCTCGGAAATGTCATCCATGCCGCCGGACTTCCAGTGGCGTTCCTTCTCGGAGCGCTCGGTAATGAGTTTCTGCTCCTTGTCCCGAAGCGCAGCGGCGCCTTCGAAGTCCTGCGCGTCGATGGCGGATTCCTTCTCCATCTTCAGCTTGGCGATCCGCTCATCCATGGCCTTCAGCTCCGGCGGAGCGGTCATCCGGCGGATACGCAACCGGGCACCGGCTTCATCGATCAGGTCGATGGCCTTGTCCGGCAGGAAGCGGTCCGAGATGTAGCGCTCGGCGAGGTTCGCGGCCGAGGCGAGGGCGCCGTCGGTGATGGTGACGCGGTGGTGCGCCTCGTAGCGGTCGCGCAGGCCCTTGAGGATCTCGATCGCGTGCGCGACGGAGGGCTCCTTGACCTGGATCGGCTGGAAGCGACGCTCGAGTGCGGCATCCTTCTCGATGTGCTTGCGGTACTCATCCAGGGTGGTGGCACCGATGGTCTGCAGTTCACCGCGGGCCAGCATGGGCTTCAGGATGGACGCAGCATCGATGGCACCTTCAGCAGCGCCGGCACCCACAAGCGTGTGGATCTCGTCGATGAAGAGGATGATGTCCCCGCGGGTGCGGATTTCCTTGAGGACCTTCTTCAGGCGCTCTTCGAAGTCACCGCGGTACCGGGAGCCGGCCACCAGTGAACCGAGGTCCAGGGTGTACAGCTGCTTGTCCTTGATGGTTTCCGGAACGTCGCCGCGGACAATCGCCTGGGCGAGGCCTTCGACGACGGCGGTCTTGCCGACGCCGGGCTCACCGATCAGGACAGGGTTGTTCTTGGTGCGGCGCGAAAGGACCTGCATAACGCGTTCCATCTCGGACTCGCGTCCGATCACCGGGTCCAGCTTGTTCTCGCGCGCAGCCTGGGTGAGGTTGCGGCCGAACTGGTCCAGGACCACGGAACCGGCAGGAGTGCCTTCGGCCTGGCCCGGACCGACGCCGGCGCCGGTGGTTTCCTTGCCCTGGTAGCCGGAGAGGAGCTGGATGACCTGCTGGCGGACGCGGTTGAGGTCTGCGCCCAGCTTGACCAGCACCTGGGCGGCAACACCTTCACCCTCGCGGATGAGGCCCAGCAGGATGTGCTCCGTGCCGATGTAGTTATGGCCCAGCTGCAGGGCTTCCCGCAGGGAAAGTTCCAGCACCTTCTTGGCGCGCGGGGTGAAGGGGATGTGGCCGGACGGGGCCTGCTGGCCCTGGCCGATGATCTCCTGTACTTGCTCGCGCACGCCGTCGAGCGAAATGCTCAAGGACTCAAGAGCTTTGGCGGCAACACCTTCACCTTCATGGATCAGACCCAAGAGGATGTGTTCGGTACCAATGTAATTGTGGTTCAGCATGCGTGCCTCTTCTTGGGCAAGCACAACTACGCGACGGGCACGGTCCGTAAATCGCTCAAACATTTCGCCACACTCCTAGCTACGACGTACTTTGATGCTACGTGGCGGACCCCCACTTGGGGAGCGTGTTCGCCACAGGGGAAACATGACGTGTTCAACCTCCCGTCACCCAGCGCCGCTTGGATCAGTGCAAGCGCTTCAACGAAGGAGAACACCATGGATATCATCACCCTGCTCATGACCGCCGCGACCGTGGCTCTCGCCGGGATCGGCGGGCTCTACTACTCCTACGCCTGCTCGGTGATGCCGGGACTGCGCGCCACCGATGATAGGACATTTGTCGGTGCCATGTCCGGGATCAACGTCGCCATCCAGAATCCGGTGTTCGCACTGAGCTTCGTCGGTGCCTTCCTCGCATTGGCGGGCTCGGCAGCCTTTTCGTGGGCCGACGGGCTTGCCAGCGCACTCCCCCTCTCTGTTTCCCTGGCCTGCTACACGGCCACCCTGGTCATCACCTTCGCCGCGAACATCCCCTTGAATAACGCTCTGCACCTGGCGGCCGCGTCTGGAGATGCCGCGGCTGCCAGAAAATCGTTCGAACGCCGGTGGGCCCGGTGGAACATCCACCGCACCTGGCTGTCGCTGGCCGCACTGGTCGCGCTCAGCGTTGCCTGGGCAGCGCTGGGTCAGCCGTGAGACTGCACCAGCGCGCTATTTCCGGAAGTCGAACAGCGCCGTGTGAGTTGTTCCGTCGTTCAGGCTCCCGCCGCCAGGAACCGCGGAACCGCCACCCTGACTGACACGCGGCTCGAGTCCGCGTAGGCACGAGCACCGAGGGGTGCCGCCAATAACAATAGGAGCGCCGCCAGGACTGCGTAAACCGGCCCGCAAACCGCCACTACCCGCGAATTCCAGACATTCCAGGCTCCCGCCACGCAAAGATTCGAGTGGGCGAATTCGAGCGGGCGTCCCGGACCGAAGGCTCAAACCGAATCGCAGGCTCATCCCAAGAAAATTGCGCGACGATTAGCCCAACGGCGCGCCCGGAGGCCGTTAGTCAGCAAGGATTTTGCGCATACCCAAGCCCGTCTTTGCGCATTCAAAAAAGGCATCAAAAAACCCTGCCCCCACCCGAAGGTGAAGACAGGGCCTAATACGCCGTCGGAGAGGCGTAGGTCAGGAATTTGCCTTTTGGTAGGCTTCCTGGATTTCAGCCTGAATTCGGCCGCGGCTGTTAACCGTGTAGCCGTTATCCCGCGCCCATTGACGGATCTGCGCGGAGTCGTTGGTGCGGGGGCCTACTACCGCTTTGGTGCGGGTGGCTCTGCCTGCCGAGGTCTTGCGCCCGGCGGCAACAAAGCGCTCCAGGGCAGAACGGAGCTCGGCCGCGTTGGCCGAGGACAGATCGATTTCGTAGCTGACCCCATCGAGGCCAAAACGGACATTCTCGTCCGCAGATCCCCCATCCAGATCATCGACGAGGATGATGTTTACTTTCTGTGCCATTAAATATGTCTTCCTCTTGGAAAGGTTCGGTTGTCAGAAAATGAGGATGTTCCTATTAAAAGTATGAACCTCTTAATGGCAACGCGTCAAAGCGTCGGATGGTTCCTGTGGAAATCCACAGGAACCCGCAGAACCTCTTTCGAGCTATTTGTCCGTTTCCGGGTTCTGTTCGTTCAATGGCGCTGCGGAACGCGATTCCGCCTCGGCCTTGGCCCGCGCTTCGGCCTTACGCTCGGACTTATCGGCATTGAAGATGGATTTCATGGCGAACCAGAAAAGCAGGCCAACCACAAGCGAGGGCAGGAGTACGGCTACATATTCCATGATTAGTGGCCTTCGGGCTTCAGAAGCGGGAAAAGGATAGTTTCGCGGATACCGGCGCCGGTGAACAACATCACCAGCCGGTCAATACCCAAGCCGATGCCGCCCATGGGCGGCGCGCCGTATTCGAGGGCCCGCAGGAAGTCCTCGTCCAGCTGCATGGCCTCGACATCGCCCGCGGCAGCGTGCCGCGACTGTTCGGTCAGCCGCTCACGCTGGATGACGGGGTCGATCAGCTCGGAGAAGGCCGTGCCGCGTTCCATGCCTCCGATGATGAGGTCCCAGGCTTCGATCAGCCGGCCGTCGTTCCGGTGCGGGCGGGCCAGCGGCTGGGCAGACGGCGGGTAGTCGTACACAAATGTGGGGTTCAGCAGTGTGGGCTCCACAATTTCGCCGAACAGTTCCACGGCCAGTTTCTCGGCGTCCCACTTCGGGTCCACCTTGACCTCGTGCTTTTGGGCGATTTCGCGCAGCACCTCAAGCGAAGTGTCCGGCGTGACTTCCTGGCCAACGGCGTCGGACAGTCCGGGGTAAACCGAAACCCAGGCCCAGTCGCCGTCGAGGTTGATTTCCCCGGCTTCCGTCTGGAGGGTTCGGCCCACACCCACGGCGTCCGCGGCGTCGAGGATGATCTCCTTGATGCGCTCGGCCATGACGAACTGGTCCGCCCAGGCTTCGTAGCACTCCAGGGTGGTGAATTCGGGGCTGTGGGTGGAGTCCACGCCCTCGTTGCGGAAGACGCGGCCCATGTCGTAGACGCGGTCGATCCCGCCCACAACAGCACGCTTGAGGTAAAGCTCGGTGGCAATGCGGAGGGTCATTTTCTGGTCGAACGCGTTCATGTGCGTCTCGAACGGCCGGGCCAGGGCGCCGCCGTGGACCAGCTGCAGGATGGGGGTTTCCACTTCGACGTAGCTGTGGCGGTGCAGGCTCTCGCGGATGGAACGCGTAATCGCGGCGCGCGTGTAGACCATTTCGCGGGCTTCGTCGCGCACCATCAGGTCCACGTAGCGCTGGCGGACGCGGGTTTCCTCGTTCAGTTCCGCGTGCAGCACCGGCAACGGACGGAGCGCTTTGGAGGCCATCGACCAGGACTCGGCCATCACGGACAGCTCGCCGCGGCGGGAGGAAATCACTTCGCCCTTGATGAACACGTGGTCGCCGAGGTCCACCAGCGCCTTCCAGTCCGCGAGCGCTTCCTCGCCCACGTTGGCCAGGCTGAGCATCGCCTGGAGCCGGGTGCCCTTGCCGTCGACGCCGCCTTCCTGGAGCGTGGCGAAGCAGAGCTTGCCGGTATTGCGCACAAAAACCACGCGGCCGGTGACGCCCACAACGTCGCCCGTGGTGTCGTCAGCCTCAAGGTGCGCGTACTTTTCGCGGATCTCCGTGAGGGAATGCGTGCGTTCCACACCCACCGGATATGCCTCGGTGCCCCGCTCGATCAGCTTTGCACGCTTGTCCATGCGGATGCGCATCTGCTCGCTGGCGTCGAGCGGCTCTGGGGCATTTTTTGGGGTGGGGGTGTTTTGGGAAGTCACAATCCCCAAGTTTACCGGGAGTTCGCGCCGCCGGCTCCCGGCGGACGCCCAGGCATAGACTCGGGCTGTGGAGACGTGGAAAGTTGAAGCGGAGGACGGCGGGCGCCTCGACGTGCACTCCTTCCGCACCCCCGCGGGGCTGGACCCGACGACGGCGGGACCTCCCGGCGTCGTACTCATCCACGGCACTTTGGTCACCGACGCCCTCTACCGGCCTTTTGCCCGGAAGCTCAGCGTCCTGCTGGGCCGGCCGGTGCACTGCTACAACCGGCGCGGCAGGGCGGGGTCAGCCCCGCAGCCGGAGGACTATTCGGTGAAGACGGAGGTCAGCGACCTCGCGGCAGTCATGCGCCAGACCGGCGCGACGGATGTGGTGGCCCACAGCTACGGCGGCTTCGTGGCGCTGCAGGCGGCCCGGACCCTGCCCGTGGGCCGGCTGGTGACCTATGACGCCGCGGTGTCGCTGTCCGGAAACCTGAGCCACCGCTGGCGGCCGGAGCTTGAGGATGCCGTCACTGCGGGCCAGCTCAACCACGCCTGGGCGCACCTGGTCCAGGGCCTGGCCACGGCGGGTCCGCTGTCCTACCTCCCGCTCGGCGCGCTGCGGATGCTGAGCATCCTCTCGGCCAGGACCAACCTGGGCGCGGAGATGCGGCAGCTGCTGCCCACGGCCGTCACCGAAATGCGTGCCGTACTGGACGCCGACGCCGAACTGGACCATTTCACTGCCCTCACCACCCCCGTCCTGATGCTCAGCGGGGGGTGGAGTCCGGCGTATTTTGCCGAGACGGGCCGGCAACTGGCGGCCGCCGTGCCATGCATCAACTTCCAGGTGGTCCCCGGCCAGCTGCACGAGGGTCCCATCCGTCCCGGCAAGGGGCTCGCCGTGCGGATTGCCCGGTTCATCAACGGCAGCGACAGCCAGGTCCGGAGGCCGGGGAGGCGCCGGTAGGGCGCTTCGCCGGTGGGGCTTTGCCGCGCGCCTAGGATGGGGAGCGTGAAAGAGCAGGAAGTGCCCACGCACGACGGCGGCAGGCTGGCTTTGTACAGCTACGGAACCGAGGATGCGCCGGGAGAGCGCCGGGTGGTGGTCATCGGCGGCGCGTTCCTCACGGCCCTGATCTACCGGCCGTTCTCGATGGCTTTGGCCGACGGGCTGGGCGACGGGTGGGCAGTGGATGTCTATGACCGGCGCGGGAGGGGCAACTCCACCGAGCAGCCGGCCGACTATTCCATGGCCACGGAAATCGCCGATGTCCGCACGGTCATGGATGCCACGGGCGCCCGCAACGTCCTGGGCCACAGCCTGGGCGGGTCGGTGGCGCTGAACGCCGTCCAGGAGTTCGTGGGGACTCCGTACGAGCCGGACAAGCTGGCGGTCTACGATGCTGCCGTCAACATCGACGGCAGCATTGACATGTCGTGGCTGGACGACTTCGAGGCTGCGGTGAACGCCGGCAAGGTGGGTCATGCCATGGCCCGGATGAAAAAAGGCATGCAGCCGGGCACTGCGCTTTCAAAGATCCCCGAGCCGGTCCTTGCGGGTCTGATGGCCGTGGTGTCCCGCACCAAGGTGAACAAGATGCTCCGGGAGCTGATGCCCACGGGCGTGGGCGAACTGCGTGCCGCGTATGACGAAGCCGAGCATGCCAGGAACTTCGCCGTCCTGCCCGCCAACACGCACTTTATGGTGGGCGGGAAGAGCCCGAGCTACTACAAGGTCACGGCCCAGCGCCTTCACGCTGCCGTCCCGGGGAGCACGTTCGAGCTCTCACCCAAGGGCTTCCACGGCTCCGTTCCCGCCGCGGTGAAGGAACTTGTCACTGACATCGCGGAATACTTCAGGGGCTAAGGCTTTCCGCAGGTTGCTCGGCTAGGCTCGGATCATGACGAGCGAGAACATCAAAACCCCCGACGGCGGCACGCTGGAGCTCTACTCCACGGGTGCTGAACTGGCGTCCGCCGGCTCCGGCGTTGTTGTGGTCCCGGCCTCCATGGTGACCGCCGCCGACTACACAAAGTTCGCCCAGAAGCTCAGCGCAGCCTTGGGCCGCCCGGTCCACACCTTCAACCGCAGGGGCCGGGGTTCGTCGTCGCCGCAGGCCGAGGATTACACGCTGGACGCTGACATCCGGGACCTGAACGCCGTGATGAAACACACCTCCAGCACGGACGTCTTTGGCCACAGCTTCGGCGGCGCGGTGGCCCTGCACGCGGCCAGGACCCTTCCGGTGGAGCGGCTGGCCGTGTATGACCCCGCTGTGTCCGTGAACCACAGCGTGAAGGCCGACTGGACCACTGAATACGAACGCGCCACGGCTGCCGGGGACGATGACCGCGCCCTGGCCGTGCTGCAGCGCGGCCTTGAGGCGGGCACCCGCTCACGGATGCCGCTGTCCATGCTCACCATCGCCAACAAGCTGACCGCCGGCACGTCCGAGGGCAAGCAGCAGCGTGAACTGATGCGCACCGGCGTCCGGGAAATCAAGGCGATCATCGCCGCGGACATGCCGGCCGAGCCGTTCCTGGAACTGCCCCTGGAAACGCTGATTATTGTGGGCGAGAAGAGCCCCGCGTACTTCGGTGTTGCCTGCGGCCAGATCCACGACATCCTGACCGGCTCCAGCTACACCATCCTCCATGGGGCCGGCCACGACGGCGTCCTCCGCGCCCCGGACAAGCTCATCGCCGAGCTGAGCGACTTCTTCGCCGGCTAGCCTCCATCACTTCAACGCGGGGTCACTTATCGCCCCATCCGGCGGTCCGGGAGGGCGCAATGTGACCCCGCGTTGGATTGGAGGTGTCCGCTAGTGGGCGCCGTGGCCCGGGGCGGCGCCTTCTGTTTTGCGCATCATCGCGGAAAGCACGACGGCGGCGAGGGCTATGACGGTTGCCGTCAGGAACGCTGCGCTCATCCCGGCAACGAGCCCCGACGCGGCCGAGACGACGGCGAAGATGGACACCAGCAGCGCCGTTCCGGCGGCACCGGCTACCTGCTGGGTGGTGCTCATGATCGCCGAGCCGTGCGAGTAGAGATGCGGCGGCAGCGGGTTCAGGCCGGTGGTAAATGCCGGGGTGAACAGCAGCGCCAGGCCGAAACTGAGCCCCACGTGGAGGGTGACGATCCACCAGACCGGAGTGCCGGCGTCGAGCGTTGAGAACTGCCACAGGGCCAGCACCATGAGCACGGAACCAGTGACGGTGAGCGGCCGCGGGCCCACTTTGTCGAACAGCCGGCCGATGAACGGGCCCAGCAGGCCCATCGCCAGGCCGCCGGGAAGCAGCGCGAGCCCGGTCTCCAGCGACCCCAGGCCGCGGATTTCCTGCAGGTAGAGCGGCAGCAGGATCACGCCGCCGAAGAGCGCCATCATGGCCACCACCATCAGCAGGACGGAGACCGTGAACATCCTGAAGTTGAAGGCGCGGAGGTCCAGCAGCGGGGCTTCGGCCTTCTGCAGCCGGAGCTGGCGGAGCACAAAGACCGTCAGGCTGGCGACGCCGATGACCAGCGCGGCGATGGCCACGGCGCTCGGACCGCTTTGGCCGCCGCCGATCTGGCTGAGACCGTACACCAGGCCACCGAAGGCAGGAACTGTAAGTAGTACGGAGAGGAAGTCGAGTTTGGTCTTCTCGGTTTCGCCCACGTTCGTCAGGTACTTGGCGCCGATGGCCAGCGCGGCCAGGGCGACCGGCAGGACAAAGACGAACATAAAGCGCCAGGTGAAGTGCTCCAGGATCAGCCCGGAGACAGTCGGCCCCATGGCCGGTGCCACGGAGATGGCGATGCTGACGTTCCCCATCACAGCGCCGCGCTTGGCCAGCGGGACGAGGGTGAGGATGGTGGTCATCAGCAACGGAAGCATGATGGCCGTGCCGCCGGCCTGGACGATGCGGGCCAGGAGCAGGATCTCAAAACCGGGAGCCACTGCGGCCAGGGCGGTGCCGCCGGCGAAAAGTCCCATGGCCAGCATAAAGACGGCCCGGGTGGACAGGCTTTGGAGGATGAACCCGGTAGTGGGGATGACCACGGCCATGGTGAGCATAAAGCCGGTGGAGAGCCACTGGACGGTGGGCGCGTCCACACCAAGGTCAACCATCAGCCGCTGCAGGGCAACATTCATGATGGTCTCGTTCAGGATCACCACAAAGGTCGCCACGAGCAAGGTGGCGATGATGGTCACCGATTCGCGGGACATCTTCTCCGGCACGGAGGACTTCGGCGCCGGAACCGGCCCGGGCCGCCCGGAGGCGTTCGAAGAGACTTCTGTAGACACGGGTGTTCCCCCAGGGAGTAAGAATGAAGTGGCTCGCGAGCATCGTCGCTGCAGATTCAAACACTCTACCGGCCGGAGTAATTCCGGCGAACAGGATTTTTCTTCGGCACGGGCTTTTTCTGAGCGGTCGTTTTGGCTGGCCGGTGTGGTTTAATCAGCGCACTGAGTATGAGTCGGGGCTGGGGCCTCTAGTGATGTTCGACCGCGCAAGCGGTCAGGCAGGAGCCCCAGTTGGACGCGTACTCCCCCGCATATCCGGCAGGGCGCCACTACCACGGCGATGGCCGAAGCCCGTTGTCCCTGGTTCTCTCGGTGGCTGCCGCTTTGATGGTTTTGCTGGCTGCCGCCACTTTGGCAATGATCCGCTCTGAGGGCGCCACCGGAACCGTGAATGCGGCTTTCGCCGGGACCGGGCCGGTTGGCGCCATGGCTGCGGTTGGTGCCAAGGCCGAGGTTGGCTCCACGGCCGAGGTTGACGCCATGGCCGCGGTTGGTGCAGGCGCCGAGGACGGGAGCATCGCGAGGATTATCAGCAGGGTCTCCGGCTTCCGCGTTGGAGTGGCCGTCGCGGATACAGCGGGCGGACCGGTCCGCACTTTTGGCGACACGGCGGCCTACACTGCGGCCAGCACTGCCAAGCTCATCACGGCAGCGGCCTTTCTCAGGCTTGTGGAGGCCGGTGAAGCGCGACTTGATGAGACGCTGGGGAAATACACTGCCGCTTTCCAGCTCAAGTCCATGATCAACAGCAGCAACAATGATTCCTGGCTCCTGTTGATGGGCAGGATCGGCTACGAGCGGCTGATCCAGTACGCAGCCTCGATTGGCATAGCCTACGATCCCGAAGACAACCGGCTGACTCCGGGGGAAGTGGCCCAGGTCCTGACGAAGCTTTACGCCGGACAGCTGCTTAACCCCAATGACACCGCGCAGTTGCTGGGGTACATGCAGGAAACCAACAACGAGGAACTTATCCCCGCCGCCTCGGGGCCCGGCATTACCGTCTATCACAAATACGGCCAGCTTGGAGGAAACCTCCATGACGCAGCCCTCTTGGAACACGGCGGGACAACGTATGCGCTGGTGATCTTCACGGAAGGCGCCGATAGCACCGACGAGTCCGAACGCACCGAAATGCTTCACGATCTGACGCGGGCGTTCGTAGCGCAGCTCTTTCCGACGCGCTAGGCAAGGTGCTGTTGACTCCGTGCCGTCCGGGGTTCGGGGGCTTAAGTGTCCGTTCGCGCTGGGGAGGTCAGCTGCGGTGGTGCTCGATCAGCCAGCCGGCCATCTGCTGGGCCCGCTTTGCCGCCTGGGTGTCCCCTTCTGTGGCTGAGACGATGGACCCCTTCATCAGGATGTGCCAGGAGCGGGCGAAATCCTCGGGTCGGTCCAACCCTGCCTGCTCCGCGAGGTCCTGCACATGGCCCCTGATCCTGGCCAGGTAGTCGATGCTGGCCTGGCCCAGGGGATGGGCCGCGCCCATTTCCAACAAGATGTTGATGAAGGAGCAGGCCTCGAAGTCGTCGCGCCGGAACCAGTCGCCGAAGACGTCGAAGATGGCCAGGAGTTGTTCAGTGGGGGTAGTGCCGCGCAGTTTGGCCTGGCCAACGATGGAATCGACCGTCCATAACTGGTCCCGCTGCTCCAGGAACGCCAGAACCAGCGCGTCCTTGGACGGGAAATGCCGGTAAAACGTTGCCTTGGCCACGCCGGAACGTTCGATCAGTTCATTCACGCCTACGTCCCGCACGCCGCGGCGGGAAAACAGTTGATAGGCCACTGCCAGGATCCGGTCCCGCGAACCGGCAGGGACAACTACCGCCTCGGCGGGTAAATCCGCGGGAGACAGCGCGGGTTCTGCAGTGTGGTCCGCATTCGAAATCATCGTAGGAATAGATTACTCCAAGTGCAGACAGACCGGTCTTACTCGCTGTAATGTTCTTCCCAGACGCAGTGCTACGACACCGACGGGACCCTTTAAAGGCCCGTCGGTTTGGTGCAAGGAGGCCCCGATGTCAGCAGAGCGAACGTTCGATTTTATCCCGTGTGACGACACTGACCCGTGGATAGAGAGTACCGCTGCGTCCGCCGAGATCCGGCACTTCGCCCGGGAATCCTTACGGTGGCAGGCGCAGGAAATCATTGATGAGGTGCTCCGCGGAACGGCTCCCGGCGAGGAGTTGTCCCGGGCCCGGTTGCGCCGCTGCGTCGCCCAGAACCCCGGCAAGCCCGAGCGCGCCCTCCTTCAGCAGCTGATGCTCAACCGCGACCCGCAGGCTGAATCACCGCAGTAGGGCAACACGTTCCTGCGCCCGCCATTCAACGTC
The DNA here is from genome assembly GCF_036675385.1 of Pseudarthrobacter sp. Lineage (NCBI taxonomy): Bacteria > Bacillati > Actinomycetota > Actinomycetes > Micrococcales > Micrococcaceae > Pseudarthrobacter > Pseudarthrobacter sp. The sequence continues at coordinate 21,241 of NZ_JAKFFD010000125.1, forward strand.
AGGGTTACAACGGCGTCAGGGTTACAACGGCCGGCCTTTTAACGTGAGGCTGCGGTCTACGATGCGACCGGCGGTCATGTGCAGGCTCTGGCTGTTGGCGCGGGCATGATTCCGCAGCAGTTTGAATGCCGCATCCATGTCCACCCCGGCGGTATGGGCAATGACGCCCTTGGCCTGCTCAATCAGCACCCGGGTGTTCAATGCCGACTGCAGCTGCTCGTTGACCAGTACCGCTTCCCTGATGGTGCGTTCCTGCATAAGGCTGATAGTGGCGACGTCGGCAAGGGCCTGGCCGATCGCGGCATCCTCTGCAGTCAGGAAACCCTCCCGGGCCCGGAACAGTCCCATGGCCCCGATAATCCTGCCGTGAACGCGCATGGGCACAGCATGCACGGAGCGGAAGTCCTGCGACAGCGCGGCTTGGCGGAAGCCCAGCCACTTGGTAAGCCCGGCAATGTCGTCCACTGAGACTGCCGACCCTGTCACGTAGCACTCAACGCAGGGGCCGGCTCCGGCTTGAAGCTGGAGCACCTCGACTAGTTGGCTTTGCTCGCTGGTGGATGCGACAACTTGCAGTTCTCCGCTGGGATCCGCAAGCAACAGACCCGCGGCTGCGACGTCAAGGAGACCCACAGACTCCTCCACCAGGACGTGGAGGAGGTCCACGACGTCGTAGTCGGCCACGAGCGTGTCCGTGAGCTTCACAAACGCCACACTGACGCGCTCGGCGCGGGTACTGGTTACCATGGCCCTATTTTACTGCAGCGCAGGCCCCCCGGGCCCACGGTTATCGGTATCGAAGCTGAGCCTTCCCTTGAGCACGGCGGCGGCGGTCTCCTTCAGGGTGAGGTCATTGGCGAAAGCGTAGGCACGCAGCATCAGCAAGGATTCTGAAGCCGTGGCCCCGGACTGCGCCAGGACCATCCCGGTGGCCTGGTGGATCTCGCGTCGTGACATCAGCGCGGGCTCCAGGGCGGGATCCGTATCCGGCGACCTGAGGGTGAGGATTTTGCGCAGGAGGTACCAGGAGGTCTGACCGGCAAGCACAGCCGCCATCGACTGGTCGGATCGGCTCAGGTTCCCGGGGACGGAGCGATACAGCTCAACGACACCGAGGTCCACCGCGCCTACTGTCAACGGAAAGACAAACAAGGCCGCAGCATCCGTCCCCGCGATGGCCTGGTGGAACATGGGCCATTCGTGTCCCACGGTGGACTGGGCGTCAGGGATCAGCACGGGCAGGCGGGTCTTGTGGGCCCGCCACCGGGGACCTTCGCCAAGGTTGAACTGCAGTTCGTCCAGACGGGCGGCGAGTTCGTCGCTGGCGGAGACCAGAGTCTCGGCGGCGGCGCCGCCGAAGAGGGACACCGCAGCGCCCGTTATGGGCAGCTTCGCCAAGTACGGGGCACACACGTCTTCTTCACCCGCGGCCATTTCGGGCGCAATGTCCATGGTGAGCCTCTGATCCCTGAATCATCCCGCGGTGAAAAATCCGGCTGCAGGCTGAACCGGAACGGCGGAGTTGTCACTTCAAGGATACAGATTGCGGCGAACCCGCCCGTCGTCGCCGACCGGGCCTCAGTCCCGCCCTTCCTGGCCGTTGGCATTGGCCATCTCTGAGGTGACCATCAGGTGGTCACGCAACGCCCGTTCCGGTGCGCCCGGGTGGGCGGCCACACACCTGCGAAGGCGCCATTTGACCTCGGCCAGATCCGGCGCCGGGTCCGCCAGGATCGAGTAGATAATTTCGTACGCCTGCCACCCGATCGGCGTGAATCCGTCAGCTGCGATGTGGTTGGCCATCGCCTCCTCCACCTTAGGGATCGTGGCGCTCACGGGTCTCTCCGAAAGGTACAGCCTCGCTGACCGCAACGGTATAGGTGTCGTGCGCGTGGCGGGTTACCAGAATCCCGCACAGGCCAGTGCTGGAGGCATACTGGCGGGCAAGGTCAACGGCCGAATTCAAATAGTCGTCCAGGACGGACGCGTGATTCACTTTGACGAGATAGGAGAGCCCGTCATCGATTGTGCGGATCATTGGATTCGCTCCTGACTTGAGCGTGGCCGGTAGGCCACGGGGATGGGGAATGCACGCGAGCGTCCCGCTTGCCGTGCATGCGGCCGCGCCGGGCAGATAAGAGCCGGGCAGCACAAAAGGCCGAGGATAACTGCGGAAGAAGTAGGGGATGCCCTGCGTGAAATTTGTCCTCCTGGAGTACGCCGAAATAAGGCGATGCCAGGGTCTGGGGCAACAAATTCAGCATAGCCCATGCCGAGACAGACGGACAGGGATCCGAGGCCTTGCGTGCCCCGGAAAGGGACCCTACATATCAGCTGCTCAGCGGCACGTTGTCGATCAGCCGGACCGGACCCACCTTGGCGGCGATGAGAGCCAGGCCTTCGCCGCGGAACGGGACTTTCCGGCAGTTCTCGGCCAGCGGCTCAAGGGTGAGCGGATCCACGACGTCGAAGTAGTCCAGTCCCACCAACGACTGCGATTCAACCATGGCCCGGGCCGATTCCAGATCAAGCGGCTGGTGGGCAGTTGCCCGCTCCGCCAGGAGCCGCAGCGCCCGCGACAACACCAGGGCGGCCTCGCGCTCCTCTGCGGAGAGGAACCGGTTGCGGCTCGAAAGGGCCAGCCCGTCCTCGGACCGGACGGTGGGCACGGCAACAATTTCGACGGGGAAATTCAGGTCCGCCACCATCCGGCGCACCAGCGCCAGCTGCTGGGCGTCCTTTTGCCCGAAATAGGCCCGATAGGCCGGCAGTCCCCCGCCGCCGGAGGCAAAAGCACCGGCCGGCGGAAGCCCTGAGCCGGGGATGCCGTAGTGCAGCAGCTTGGCAACCACGGTGAGGGCGCCGTCGAAATGGCCCGGCCGTGAGGCGCCTTCCCACTTTTCCCCCAGGGAGCCGGCGGTCACGCGGACCAGCGGCTCGCCGCCGGGATAGACCTCTTCCACCGGAGGCGCAAACACGAGGTCCACGCCCTGTTCCTCAAGCAGGGCAAGATCGGCGTCGAGCGTGCGCGGGTACCGGTCCAGATCCACCGCATCGCCGAACTGGAGCGGGTTCACAAAGATGGACGCCACCACTACGTCGTTCTGTTCGACGGCGGTGCGCGCCAGCCGGGCGTGGCCTTCGTGCAGCGCGCCCATGGTTGGCACCAGGCCCTGGGACCTGCCCGCCTTCTGCGCGAGCAGCCGGGCACTCGCCGCCCGGAGCTCCGCGGCCGTTGTCACCAGTTGCGTGGCCATGTCAGTTTCCCTCTTCCAGGGCCGCGCGGAGGGCCCCCACTTGATCCTCTTTGAGCAGCCCCCGGCTGCTTGCCCGCCGTGCCGTGGCGCGGGCCATGGCGAGGTAAGCCTCCAGCACATCGCCGTGCGCACCGGCGTCGTACTCCCGCAACGCCTCGGCGTGGGCCGCCACTGTCCCCACGTCGCCGCGGGCCACCGGACCGGTCAGCGCCGATTCGCCTGAGGCGAGCGCGTTCTCCAGCGTGGCCCGCAGCAAAGGGCCCAGCATCCGCTCCGGCGCGTCGACGCCAACGTCGCGGAGCAGCTGCGAAGCCTGCGCCACCAGGGTGACCATATGGTTCGAGCCATGGGCGAGGGCCGTGTGATAAAGCGTCCGGTCCGCCTCCGCTATGGACACGGGTTCGGCACCCATCTCCACTACCAGCGCCTGGGCAATGGGCAGCATCGCTGCATCAGCGGTCACGCCAAAGGTGCAATCCAGCAGTCGTGTCAGGTCCAGGCTCATGCCCGTGAACGTCATGGCGGGGTGCAGCGCAAGGGGGATGGCTCCGGCGGCGCGCACCGGGCGAAGCACCCCCACGCCGAACCTTCCTGAGGTATGCGCCACGATCTGTCCTGGCTGCCACGCCCCGAGTTTGGCGAGCCCGTCCACCAGTCCGGCCAGGGCGTCGTCGGGCACGGCCAGGAGCACCAGTTCAGACCGTTCCACAATCTCCTGGATCTCCAGGATGGGCACGCCGGGCAGCAGCGTCTCCGCCCGTTCACGGCTTGCCTCGGACACCGCGGAAACCCCGACGACGGCGTGTTCGGCCGAGCGCAACGCCGCACCAAGGACGGCGCCCACTTTCCCGGCACCAATGATTCCGACGCCAAGGCGCCCGGGCTTAGCCACGTTGCGGGCCTTCCTGTTGGGGACTGGTTTCGGCGGGCTCAACCACCGGACTAAGGGTTTCGACAGGCTCAACCACCGGAGCTGGCGCAACCACCGGAGCGGGCGCCACCGTTGCCAGCCATTGTTCGCTGGTCTGCCGCTTGCGGGCGAGCCGCGCGCGGGCGGACTGGGCATCAAAAAGGCCCCGGGCCTCGTCAAGTCCGGCCTGGGTGAGCCGTGGCGAGACCGGCCCCGCCGTGGTGTGCAGGACAAGGTCCGCCAAACGGAACCGCCGTGCGAGCGGACCCTGATGCAGTGCCATTGACTGGGTGCGCTGGTGCGGGACCACCACCAGTTCCCGCCACCACCGGCCCGAGCGGATCAGCAGGGCGGTGTCAGTGGTGGCGAAGCCATTGCGGCGCCAGCCCAGCGGCGCGAGGAACCTGCCGCGGTGCGGCGTGGTGACAAATCCGCCGTCGGAATCCAGCCCCGAGAGCCCGGCAGCGAAGATGCGTCCGGGTTCAGGTGTGCCGGGATCCGGCAGCACGAGCGCGAGCATGGACATCACGTCGGCCAGCTTGCCCACGGGCAGCAGCGTGGTCCGGGACGACGTCTCGCCGTTGCTCCCGACTGCGCCGTACCCGGCCACGTTGACCTGGATCCGGTACCAGCCGAAGATCCGCCAAAGTGGGGACTGGGCCACTTTCAGCGCCTGGACCCGGCCCGGGGGCAGCGTCTGCGCCTGCGTGTCCAACAGCCCGTAGCGGAGCCGGATCCCGTCCGGCGAAATGGCGGCGGTGAAGTTGTAGCCCTTGTTAAAGAAGCCCCAGTAGCTGGCGGCGAGGCCCAGCACCGCCGGGATCAGGTAGAAAAAGAAGCCCCGGTTGTCCGTCACGGCGGACAGGATCACGGCGGCGATGCCGCCCACCACCACAAAGAAGCTCTGCTCGCTGAGCAGCAGGGAACCGATAAGGCGCGACGGCGGCACGGAGAGCACTGGATATTCGGGCGCCTCGGGTGCGGCCTCCTGCGGCCGGGCCGGGTCCGGGACCACGCCTGCGGCCCGCGCCAGGATGGTGGCCCGGAGCTGGCGGGCGTCGTCCATCCGCAGGTACGCCAGTTTGACGGCCGATTCACCGGCGTCGGCCACCTCGAACTTGAGTTCGGCCAGGCCGAAGATCCTGGCCAGGAGGGGCTGCACGATGTCGATGGCCTGGACGCGGTCCAGCCGGGCCTGGCGCTGCTGGCGGAAGAGGAAGCCGGAGTTGACCCGGACGTACCCTTCGGCGACCTGGTACTTGGTGAAGTACCAGGTCAGGATGAAGCCCAGCACGGTCACCACCAGGACGATGCCGCCGCCGGCCACCAGCCAGGGTGCCCGGCCGGCGAAGTCCTCCTCGAACAGAGGACGGCCCTGCAGCAACCGTTCGAAAAAGTCCCGCCCGAAGAAGAAACCGATGGCCGCCAGGGCCACCCAGCCGCGCACAAACGGGGACGCCGGGTGCACACGCAGCCACTCGCCGTCGGGCGCCACCGGAACCGCACTCGGTGCCCCGGCCTCCGGAACGTTTGACGTCACAGCCCTGCCAGCCTCGCTTCACCGCGGGCGGCGAGCTGCTCGCGCAGGCGTGCCCCTTCCGCAGCGGGCAGGCCGGGGATGGTGGCGTTGGTTCCGGGCGAGGCGGTGTGGAGTTTGAGCGTGCAGAGTCCCAGCCCGCGTTCCACCGGGCCAACGCCGATGTCCACGTATTGCATGCGGCCGTAGGGGACCGTCATGGTCCGTTGGAAGAAGATGCCGCCCCGGATCAGGAGGTCATCGTCGCGCTCGGCGTAACCGATGGCGCGCACCTGGCGCGGGATCAGCAGCAGCCGCCAGATGGCCAGAACCAGAGTCACCGCCGGGACGGTGATGGCCAGCCACAGCGGGGGCCAGCGCCACCAGCCGAGCAGGACAAGAACGAGGGGCAGGCTCAGGACGATCACCGTGACCAGGTTCCCGATGGCCCACTGCACCAGCCGCACCGTGACATATTTCGGGGATACCCGCTGCCAGGTAATGCCCGGCGGATCAATCGCCTCCGTACGCATATTCGCCTTCCCCTGCGGCTTCGCCGCGTACGCCGCGGCCAGGTTTCCCCTCACCGGGCGTTGCATCGGTGTCTTCGGGCGGGATCTTGCAGAACCGCTCCACCAGCAGGCCGACGACGATCATCACCAGACCGCCGACAGCGATAGCTACTGCCACCCAGGTGATGCCCTGGTCGCTGCGCAGGTTCCAGATCCGCAGCTGGTCCAGGAAGATTCCAACATGCCAGCCCAGCAGGACGGTGCCCGCGTAAGCGCACGCCTGGGCCAGCACCAGGGTCCTGGCGGCCAGGATCGGGTCCAATGCCTTTTTGCGTTTGGTGCTGTTGCGCCACCGGAGCACACGGATGCCAAGCACCAGGGTGATGGCGACAATCACGCCCATGGTGGCCAGCGCGGTAGCCGGAAGAACCGGTGTGGCCATGCTGTAGCGTGTGGTCACGACCGTGGTGGACCAGCCCGCCACGGTCAGGACCAGGCCGATCAGCAGCAGGCGCACGGAGTTGATGGGCTTCACCGGTTACTCGACCGCCCCGGCTGTGGGGACGCCGTCGTAATCGCCGAAACCGTCGAACGGGGCAAGGTCGTCAAAGTCGGGGGCACGGGCAGCCAGCTCGCTGATGCGTACCCCGCCCAGGGTGGCCGCCGGCTCGATCAGCGACCAGGGATACAGCACAAAGGCGCGTCCGGCCGCGCGCGGGTGCGGCAGGGTCAGCACCGGGTCGTCACTGGTGAGGTCGCCGTAGGTGATGATGTCGACGTCGAGCGTCCGCGCCCCCCAGCGCACTTCACGCACGCGGAGGTGCTTGTTTTCCACGGCCTGGCAGTGCTTCAGCAGTTCCTCCGGGGACAGCGTAGTTTCCACGGTGATGATCATGTTCAGGAAGTCGGGCTGGCCGGCCGGGCCGCCCACGGCTTTGGTCTGCACCACCGGGGAAACGGCCTGCAGCCGGACTTCCGGCGGGTCCACCAGGTCGGCAACGGCCTCGGACAAGGTGTCGTTCCGCTCGCCCAGGTTGCTGCCGAGGGCCAGGACGGCCTTGGTGTACCCGCCGCTCATGGCCGCTCCCGGTGCACGCTGACGGCCACATCGCCGAAGGGCACCTCGATGGGTGCCTTGGGCTTGTGGACGGTGATGTCCACGGCCTGGACGGTGAATTCGGCGAGCAGGCCGTCGGCGATCCGGACGGCCAGGGCCTCGATCAGGTTCAGCGGCTCCCCCGTGATCCAGTCCTTGATCCGCTCAGCAACTTCGCCGTAGTGGGCGGTGTCCCGGACGTCGTCAGATACTGCTGCCTTGGCGAAGTCCAGGTGCAGCACTGCGTCCACCACAAACGGCTGGCCTTCACGGCGCTCGAAATCGAAGACTCCGTGATGGCCGACGGCGGTGACACCGCTCAGCGTGATCCTGTCCATGGGTGCCCGGCCTAGGTGGTGGTAGGGGCGGCGGCCATCCGCGCGGCCACCTTGACGGCGTCAAGGCTTGGAGCGACGTCATGCACGCGGACGGCCCAGGCCCCCCGGAATGCGCTGATCGCGGTGATGGCGGCCGTGGCGGCGCCGCGTTCCTCCGGGGCGGCGGACTTGCCGGCGACCGTGAGGAGTGTGCCCAGGAAACGCTTGCGGGAAGCGGCCACCAGGACCTTGTGCCCCAGGCTGCCCAGCTGGTCCAGGTGCTGCAGGAGCTCCCAGTTCTGCGCGTCGTTCTTGGCGAACCCCAGGCCCGGGTCAATGATGATCTGCTCTTTGCTCACCCCGGCCGCGTAGAGCTTGTCGCGGACGCCGGCCAGTTCAGCCACCACTTCGCCGGCCACGTCCTGGTATTGGGCCAGGGAGTCCATGGTGCGGGCGTCGCCGCGGCGGTGAGTGAGTACATAGGGGACCTTGGACGCGGCCACGAGCTCGGCCATCTCAGGTTCGATGGTCAGCCCGGAAACATCGTTGATGATGGCGGCGCCGGCCTTCAGGGCAGCGGCGGCCGTGGCGGCGTGGGTGGTGTCGATGCTGACCAGGGCGCCCGCTTTGACCAGGGCTTCGATGACGGGGATCACCCGGCGCAGTTCTTCCTCCGGGCTGACGTCCTCCGCGCCGGGGCGCGTCGATTCGCCGCCGACGTCGATGATGTCCGCTCCGGCGTAGAACATCCGCAGGCCCGCCGCGATGGCAGTGTCCGCCGTCGCGTGCTTTCCGCCGTCGCTGAAGGAGTCCGGGGTGACATTCAGGATGCCCATGACCAGGGTGCGGCCGGTGGGCAGGTCCGCGAATTTCGCGGCCGGGCGCGGTTTGCGCAGGATGGGCAGCGGAGATGTTGCGGGCCCGGTTCCCGGGGCTGCAGCGAGTGAGTCCATGGTCTGATACTTACCTTCCGAGGATGAGGCTCATGGCCTCGGCACGGGTGGCCGGGTCATGAAGCTGCCCGCGGACCGCGCTGGTGACGGTCTTTGCTCCGGGCTTGCGGACACCGCGCATGGACATGCACATGTGTTCGCATTCGACAACGACAATCGCGCCACGCGGCTTGAGGTGGCTGACCATTGCTTCGACGATCTGGGTGGTGAGCCGCTCCTGCACCTGGGGGCGCCGGGCGTAGATGTCCACGAGGCGTGCCAGCTTGCTGAGCCCGGTCACTTTGCCTTCATGGGAGGGAATGTAGCCGACGTGGGCAACCCCGTGGAACGGCACGAGGTGGTGCTCGCACGTTGAGTAGAACGGGATGTCCTTGACCAGGACCAGTTCTTCGTGGTCCAGGTCGAACTTGGTGGAGAGGACGTCCGCGGGATCGTGGTGCAGTCCCGCGAACACCTCGGCGTAGGCCTTGGCGACCCGTCTGGGGGTGTCTACGAGGCCGCCGCGGTCCGGGTCCTCGCCGATGGCAATGAGGATTTCACGGACTGCCGCCTCGATCCGGGGCCGGTCCACCTTCTCGTGTTTTTTGTGGTGGGAGCCGTCCTCCGCCGGGTGTCCGGCGGAGGCGGGAGCGTCGTCGTCGTCGAAGTGAGTCACAGGAGAAAGCTTAGCCGTGCGTGGCGTCAGGCCCCGAGTCGGGGATGCCGCCCTGGAA